>NZ_ATXY01000004.1 GCF_000427405.1 Flectobacillus major DSM 103 | reverse complement strand
TATTAAATTAATGTTAACAAAAAAGCGAGATCTTAGGGCCTCGCTTTTAGCATATTTAGGTACTGAGTATCACTGTATTCACATCGAAATACGCTGTACATCATTAAATATAGAAATGTATTTTATGGATACACAAAATTCCTCAATTTATTATACTGCTTATTATCAGTTGATTAAACCGACAAAATCTTGTTTGAAATTATAGTTTAATGCACTTTTACAAGTACATCGGTGCTGAGTTGCATCATTAATTTCTTCAAATAAGTTTCGAAACAAAGAGCCGTCTTGAAACAATCATCTGACAATTCCCAACCGCCTACGGCATAATAACGTAATGCAGTATTGTTCTGTACCTTTAATTTTCCAAAATAACTCAAGGCAAATGACCCCGTTTTGGGCGATTCGCCATAACCTTGATAGGCTTCGATAGGCAAAATAATCGCTAAACCTATGATAAACTCTTTGTTGTAGCTTTGAGCATCGTGTGTATAAAGTGCTATAAACTTTCCTTGTTTTATTTCGGTAACAGCATGTTCGGTTGCTACCTTGGGCAATCCAACCACCAACGTTTCGTCGCCCTCCAAGCCTGCAAATGTTACGGTATTTTGATAAGCATACATACCGGGCCAAATCGTTGGGCTTTCTATTAACTGGTACGTTCTGTTGGCTGTAGGTGTCCAATTATGATATTTTAGTTCAATTTCTGATTTCACAGCACCTTCGGTAACAATCTTAAAATCAGTGGATTCAATGGTATGTACCGTGTCGTTGGCAGTTACACCCACACGCAAAAGTTGGTTATCGGCCATCAGCCCAACACCACCCAAGCCTACCGAAAGCCCTTCGGCATTGCCAACGGGCAAAATGTCTCGTCCCCAATCCTTTAATACATGGTAATTGTCTTGTACAGCACCTGTTTCTGAAATACCCACGTTTTCGGGCGAAATAGCAGAAATTCTTTTCCCAAATAAATCTTTGGCATTTCTGCCATCATAATAGTGTCTAAAAGCCACTTTATCGTTTTCCCAAGTAGGGCCATCAGTTTGGTATGGCTGATAACCAATTAGTTTAGGTAATTGATTAGCATAAAAGGTATCGCTGGTTTGAGCCTGAACGGGGGTATCTTTTGAAATTCTTTTACCAAATCGAACACTTGTGCGAATCGGATAGGAGGGAGGTGTTTTGAGCCATTTAACCACTATTTTAAGGGTTGTTTTAGCAGGAATATCAGCCACAAAAAATAGTTCGTCCCATTGTCCATCGTTATTCAAATCATCAAGTTGTGAAGGGATTTCTTTTCCATGCTGATCAATAAGTTGTGGAAAAAGGTGTTTTTCGATGGGCGACACAAAATGTTTTCGAGTAATACTAATAGGTTTTTCCGTTAAATCAATCGTTGAGGTATTGGCAACCGTAATACTATGATGATGTGCGATTTGCGATACTACCGAAAACCGTACCAATAAGATTAGGGCTAAAAAAGAGATTTTTTTCATACAATTTCAGAAAATTTAAACAGGTTTTAACGCTTTAAAGTCATGTATTTATGCTATTAGCAAAATACTGTTTTTTAGTACAAGTAATGATTTTTTTTTAAATATAGCATAAGAAGCTGTCCAAACTTTTGTAACAGCGGCATAAATTCCCTAATTATTAGAAAATACTTATTGAGGAAACCCCAAAATCCTAATTGTGAACAGTGTTACAGGGCTTTCAACCTGATTTTTCGACTAGCAGTTGTACGACTTCAAGAAACACATCTTTGAAAGGGAGAGGTCACTTGGAGGATAGATTTTATTTTTGACAGGTGTAAAATCTTACTTTTTAGGCTTTTATGAAACTGCGTTATACGAAGTATCCTAGGGTATTGACAAAGTTTTTCTGTGATACTCTTGCTAGCATCGTATAACGCTGTAACTTTTTACATTATTAAACACAAAGCATTATAATATATTTACAATCAACTATTTAACAACAAAATCCGTAGGCTTTATTCTAGGAATAGTTATACGATTTGTTTGTGTAGAATGAGTTTTTTTTCGTCGTTTTCCCCACCAAATATAAAAGCCTGTAATGGGCAAACTTGCTCCGAAAAGTCCTGCAAAAAGGGCTAAAAATTTACCGATAAAACCAAACATTCGTCCAGTATGAATATCGTAGTTGGATACTCTGATTTTGTCGGCGGTAGTAAAGTTTTCGTACAAATCTTGGTTGAGTAATTTGCCTGTATATTGGTCGAAAATAAAAGTATTTTGTTTGCGTACCCAGCGATAAGGATAACGCATCACAAAACGATAATTTCCGATGCTGTCTTTGGGTAATTGGATGTTGGCAGAAGCATAATTGCCATAAGTACTTACAATTCCAAATAGGGAATCTATTGATGCCTTGGGGGCATGAGGTTGGTACACAGAGTTGACCTTTTTGTTGTAGGTCATTTTGGTATTAGTAATTTTGTAAATAGCCTCTGGCACGCTGTCGAATACCCAAAAAAGTCCCGTGAGCGTAATCGGCAATAAAATCCATAAGAAGTAAAACCCCCAAACATTGTGTAAATCGTAATTGAGGCGTTTTCGGGTAGCATTCCATTTCATCTTGAATGCCGATTTTAATTGATTACGCTTGGAAGGAAACCACAAATACAAACCCGAAAGCAACATCACAAAAAAGATAAGCGTATTCCATTTGATAATTTCTTCGCCGATATGCCCCAATAGTAGGTTTATATGGATTTGTACCACAATGGTCATAAAATCTCTGTCGAGTCGTCTTTCTCCATGAATTTTTCCTGTAAATGGGTTCATCGCTATTACTTTCTTTTTCTGGGTAATAACAAGGGCGGCGGCATTTTCGGGGATTGTCTTTAGTCTTAACTGATTTACCTTTTCTTTGGGATAGGCTTTTTTGAAATTAGCCAATAACACACTTGGAGCTAACCGCTGATGATTTCCGAAGTCGTTGACGTACAAAAATTCGGGTTTAGATACGTTGTCAAATTCTTCTTGAAACGCATACAATGCTCCAGTAATAGACACCACAAAAACCACTAGCCCAGAGATAAGTCCGAGCCAGAGGTGTATTTGACCAATAATTTTCTTAATACTTTTCATATTATAAAGTATAGTTAATTGTCAGCATCCAGCTTCGTGGCGCTCCTGGAAACATTCTGATTTTATCGTATCCGCCCACCCAATAGGTTTTATTGGTTAGGTTATTGGCATTTAATTGTATTTGGCATTTAGATATTTTATAGTAAATCGCTCCAGAAAAAAGCTGATAGGTAGGTATTACTTGCGGTTCAGCATTGGCAGCTACAATTGAACCCAAACGTTCGGTAGCAAAATTTGTTCCTAAACCAATACCCAAACCACTCAAACTTCCTTTGCCGATAACGTATTTCGTCCAGATATTGCCTTGGTGTTTTGGTGCATTTGGTTTCTGGCGACCAATTAAAGTTTCGTCTTTACTTTGGGTAAAAGTGGCATCGTTATAGGCATAATTCACAATCAAATTCCAGTTGGTAGCCAATTGCCCAATCACATCCAATTCTATTCCTTTAGAAACTTCACGTCCTACTTGCGTTAATAAATCGGGCTGCCCACTTACGCCTGCATTGTACAAAGCTCCGTCAACTGTCAATTGATAAATTGATACATTGGCCGTTAGGCGTTTATCAAACCAATCGGATTTTGCACCAACTTCATAAAGTGTACTATACAATGGGTCGAATGGCCCACCAGCATTCACGTTCGAAATGGCGGTTGAAGTTTGAGGTTGATAGCCTTTTACAAATGTGCCGTAAGCATTCACGTTTTTATTGAGGCTATACACCAGCCCTAATCTTGGAATAAGGGCTTTTTGGGTTACTTTATTTTCGGTAGCCGTTTTGTAATTTTCTAAATCTGTAAAATAGTCTTGACGCAAACCTAAAAGTACTTGCAGTTTTTTATAGGTAATTTGGTCTTGCAAATACACACCTTGTGTTGAATAAAAAGTAGGAGGATAGTCGGTTCTTTGGAAAAAATATTTGCTTATATCTGCCAAAAAGTAAGGATTGGCCGCCGTGAGGTCATAATGAGCCACATTGGGTACGGGGTTTCCGTTGGCATCTAGCAAGTAATTGGCTTTTTTGGTTGGGTCGTAGGTATTGATACTTCCTGTATTGGTAGCGTTTCTGTACCCTCTTGCCGTGAGTTGCGAACCGCCTGCTACTTGTACTTCTTGGGCGTAGTCGTAACCCAACACTACTTTATGAGCAGTTTTTCCTAAGTCAAAATCAATGTTGAAATAATTAGAAACGTTATCGACATTAAAGGTTCTTTTACGAATAAAAACCTGCATTTCTACCTGAGTATCAATCAACGCTCCTGCGGCATCTTTGGCATACGTATTGGCCGAGCGGTGTTCTAATAAATCTTCGTTATAAGAAGTACGCATAAACGAAGAGTTGAAACTTACATGATTAGAAAACTTATGGTTTAATGAAATCGTAGCATTATATACGTTTTCTTTGAGGTAATCATTTGAACGATTCAATGATTTAGAAATGGGCGTTGAATATAAATCACCAGTTCCTAAAACTGACTGTCCTCTGTCAAGGCGAGAATCACTGTTTTGTAAAACAATATCAAAATTTAAACGGGTTTTGTTGTTGGGTAAGAAGGAAAAGGACGGAGCAACGATATAATTTTTTTCAAATTGTAAATCACGGAATGAGCCTGAGTTTTCGTATCCTAAATTCAATCGGTATAATAGTGTTTTCTCTTCATTCATTGGCCCTGTAAAATCGGCGGTGGTACGGAAACTAGAGAAACTACCCATCGACATATTGAACGATTGGCGTTTTTCGTCTAAAGGTTTTTTGGTAACACGGTTCAGCGAACCACCAGCCGCTGCATTGCCAAACAAAGCCGACGACGGCCCTTTGATAACCTCGACACGTTCGATATGCGGAATGAGTTGCTGTTTCCAAAAACTTGTAAAAGCACGCATTCCGTTTACCAACATCGAATAATTATCATTTCCTGCCACACGGTGTCCTCTGATAGTCAGGTCATTATAAAATGAAAACTGACTTACACCACTCATGTTTTTCACAATATCATTTACCCGAAAAGCCGCTTGGTCTTGAATCAACTCTTTGGTAACATAACTGATAGATTGCGGCAGGTCTTTCAAAGCCGTTGCCGATTTTGAACCAATAAATGTAGTATTATTTTTGTACTCAGTTTCTTTTCGTCCTGTAATTTCGACCGTCTGCAACTCTGTTTGCGATTCGCCCAACTGAATCGCTAAGGGAGAATTATCATTACTAACTTTTACTTTTTGTAAAACCGTTTCGTAACCAATGCCCGAAAGCTGTAAAGTATATTCTCCTTCTTTGAGGTTGGCAATTGAGAAAAAGCCATCTTGATTGGTACTTGTACCAAACTTTGTGCCTTTCAAAATGACATTGATGCCTGGTAGTTTTGTGTTTTTAGTGTCTGAAATACTACCCGATAAGGTATTTTTCTGAGCCAAAACAGCAAGGCTCAGAAAAGTGAAGATACTTGTTAAATATAATTTCATGAATGTTTAAAGTTAAAATTTGAAGGTAACGCTACCCATTAAGCGACGAGGCATTTGTGGCTCTACCGTTGACCAACCACTGAAATATTCTTTGTTGGTGAGGTTATCAACTTTTAGCCCAACTCTGAATTTTTGTATTCCATAAAAAACAGTGGCATTCAGCACGGTGTAGCTTGGCAAAGTAAATACGCCTGTAATAGAGCTGTTGGTGATTTCATTTTTGCTGGCATAGTTTCCGCCAAAGCCCAAGCCTAAGCCTTTTATTTGGCCTTTCAAGAAAGTATAGCTTGCCCAAAAATTCACCAAATCGGCAGGGCCTGCACTGGTAGGGCGGCGGTTCAATAAGCTTTCGGCTACTTTAATTTGCTTGCTGTCGTTATGAGCATAGCCCAACATTACATTGAAGCCGTTGATAGGATTGGCAACTAGGTCTATTTCAACGCCTTTGCTTTTCTGTGAACCATCTTGAACGGTTACATTATACTGTTTTCCATCACGCACAATTACGTCGGAACGAGTCATATTATTGACCAAAATATCGTAGTAACTGGCTGTCAAACTCAGGCGATTCTGCAAAAGGTCAAGTTTTATACCCCCTTCGTACTGGTTAGCTTGTTGAGGCTTGAAAGTTCCGTCAATATCAGCAAAAGGCTGAATCACAGGCGATACATTTCTGAAACCATTCATATAATTACCAAAAACGGCTACTTTATCTTTCAACAATTGATACACTACGCCCAATTTTGGCGAAAAAGCATCTTGTTTATAATTACCAGAAGTAACACCTGTAGCAAAGTTGGTTGTACCAACGTTTTCAAAATGGTCAAAACGTAAACTTGCCATTACCATCAACTGCTCTGTAAGGTTGAATACATCCGAAACATAGGCACTATAAGTTTTTGATTCGGTCAAAGTCTTACTTGGCGAAGTATTGGCGGCCAATTTAGCATCCAAAGCTTGCTGTGTCAATAAGGCATAACGAGGGTCGTTGTCTTTACTGGTATTGATTTGGTCAAATAAAATATAAGCTGTGCTATTGTTGTGAGTAAGAAGATGTAGGTAATCAAAGCCCGCCAATAAACGGTTGCGTACTTTACCGATATTGAAATCCCCAATAAAGTTTTGTTGAATATTGGTGGTTGTTCCTGTGGCTGTTTGGTCGCTTACCAAGCGGCTAATGAGTGTATCGCTTGTTTGCAAATACATGATGTACGAATAATAACCATCTGATTTTCGGACACTTCTCGAAATATTCGTTTGCGAAGTCCATTTGTCAGAAATTTTATAATTAGCTTGCCCAAAGATATTAAGGGTATTATTGGTAATCGTAATATCGTTACTTGTGTATGAGCGGAAATAATTAAACTGTAACTCGGCAGGTGTTTTGGCAATAAGCGGGCGAGCCCTGTTCAAGAAAATCATCAATGGATTTGTTCCTGTTTGAGTCATGTATTCGGTAGTGATATTCACCGACAAACGCTCATTTACTTTGTAAGTAAGGCTTGGGGCTACAAAAGTGCTTTTCTTAAAGCCTGCATCTTGGAAGCTTCCCTGATAATTGGTAGAGCCATTGATTCTAAACAAAGCCGTTTTTTCTTTATCAAGTGGCGTATTGACATCAACAGCCAATCGGCTCAAATCATAACCACCAATCGAATAGCTAATATCACCGCCAAAAGTTTCGTAGGGCTTTTTGGTAACGATATTCAACAAACCACCAAAAGAAATCAAACTACTGCCAAAGAGTGTTCCAGAAGGGCCTTTGATACTTTCGATACGCTCAATATTGGCAGGGTCAATACCGCCATTGGTTTGACCAGCTACGCCATTAATCATAGTTGGCTGTACCGAAAACCCACGCATCGAGAAATAGCCAGCCCCGTCACCACCTCTTCCTGTGGCTGTCCAAAGGCGATTTACCCCTGGTGCATTTTTGATGGCATCGTCAAAGCTTGTTACCAGTTGTTCTTTCAGAAGTTCTTTACTTACCACATTATACGCTTGTGGATTTTCGAGGTTTTTCAGAGGCATTCGGGCTACGTAATCTGTTTCTTTTTGAGCAAACTTATTGGTAGCTGATACTACTACTTCCTGCAACTGATTGGCTGTTTCGACCAGTGTGAAATCTACGACAAGTGTCTGCCCAGCTTTTACTACTACCTGTTGTTCTTTGGTTTCCAAACCAATCAAACTTACTTTAATCGTAAAGCTTCCAGCTTTTACCCGTTCCAAACGGTACGTTCCGTTTATATCCGAGATAGTCCCTTTATTAGTACCGTTCAATTGTACATTCACAAACTCGGCAGGTTTGCCATCGGCAGTACTAATTCTGCCCTTGATTGTGGCATTTTGAGCAAAAAGGCCAATGCTATAAATTGTTAAAAGACATGTAAATAATAATTTCATCTGATTGTTTAGTTTAAAATACTAACTGTTTTTTCAAAAGTGAAAGTGATTCCACCCCATTGATTGTATCAATGGATACCAGATGTAGAAATATATAAGGGTATTTTCCTTGGATTAGTTAGGTAGTCGTTTAACTATCTGACTGTCGTTATATTTATTTAGACTTGTTTTAAATAATAACACAAATGTATATTAAAAATTAGAGACTTGACGCAAGTTATTTAGAATAAATATAAACAATATTGTATTTTATTGGAATTAACACAATAAATACAGGAATTGTAACATAAATAAAATCTACAGGATATCATCACCTTGTTTTCTTAGACATATTTCATGGGTTTACACCCATACTAAGAGCAATTCAGCATGTATTATCAAGAAGGCTTCTCTACCATTTTATTCACCAAATATATCTCTGAAAAGTATTTATGAAGCGTATAGTCATTTTCAGCAATAATAATCCAAACTAATACGTTCGGCATCTATAGTAGTTTTAGATATTAAATGATTGTATTTGAACATTATAAAAAACTAAGAAAAGCCCTTTTCTTATACTACTTTTTCATGTACATTTACCTAAGCTCAAAGCTGTATTTTATAAAAAATACAGCTATATATCATTCAAAAAGACTCCTTAAAATTATTTAGAACAAAAAATCAATCCCGAAGTGAATTAATAAATTAAAATAAAAAATTGATGAATAAACAAATCACACCGACAGACCTCTTCCTAGCAGTATTGGCCTTGCTTTTAATCAGTGTAAGTTTTTACCAAACTTGGCTAGGCTTAGAGCAGATTTTTGGCTCTGCCTCATTTGTAATAGCACTGGTGCTTTCTCTTCTGTTATTATTCTTGTTGTGGGTTATCAGAAACGCAAAGCTTGAAGGAAAATCAACAACAAGCCTTATAGGTATTTATATTTTTATAGCCTCTTTTTGCTTTATAGCCAACTTTAATGCCCTATATACTAGGTTTATGAAAACCGACATATATACAACGGAGTTAAGAAGCATTAACGAAAAATTCAATAACCTAGAAACGGCGGTCGAGTCTAACCTAAATTACTCTGTGGCCGATGCCAAAACCAGACAGGCTATCCGCAGTGAAATAAATCTTTTGAAGATTCAAATAACCGACCCCAAAAATAAAGGAATAGGAGCTGAAGCAAAACAGATTATTAGCAGAATAGAACAACTTCTGGGTAAAAAAATCACACCATTAACGCCCATTAGTAATAACCCAAGTGGGTACGAGGACTTGGCCAACCGTATGGAACAACAAATTATAGAAATGGTCTATAACTTGACCCCAGAGGAAAAAAATATCATGACCGATATTCACAATGCTTCAGTAAAATGGAATACCGATATTCAAAATACTTTATTACTACCCGAAAATGAAATCAATAGTACTGCTCAGGGCCAAATAGATAAATCCTTGACCGAATACAATAAATTAGGCAATCGAGCTAATGCTATTTTAGGAGCAGAAAAACTAAAGTTTGAGCCTGTTATATCAAAAACCCAAGAAGTCGGCAAAATCGGTTATGCCTTTAATCATGCCATTACCAACTTTGGAATGTATCAATTTGTGGTTTTTTTAGGTTGTATTTTACTTGACTTTGTAATCGTTATCATTATTCTTTTGATTACTTCTTCTGAAAACAGTAATCATCATCAAGGAGGGCTTGGCAAAAGAAAAGGTAAAACATTTATTCCCAACAATTAATATTTTCGAGTATGAGCAACGATAACGAAGAACTCAAGCCATTGTCATTTGATGAGGCTGACGATACATTAAAACCATTGAATTTTGATACTAAACAACAAGACAACACCGATTTTGTACCCTTAGCAAAACCTAATTCTAATGAATTAAAAAATAAAGACAGCAACTTTGTTTTATTTTTTGGGAGTGCATCCTCTGGCAAGTCTGTCATATTGTCTTCAATGTTATATTTCTTGAACTCTCAGGCAGGTGTTTTACGACCCAACCTAAGTACCCCCAATTCAAGAGATGCCATGATATTGTTATCAGATTTTTTTGATAATATTAGAAAAGGGATTTTTCCTAATAGAACCACCAAAGACCAAGTAACAAGGTTAGATTTTATTTTTGAACCTAATAATAAATCTAAAAAAGTTCCGCCAATCAATTTGACATTTCTTGAAACGGCTGGCGATAATAATTATGAAATCAGAAGAGGTGGCAAATTCCATAGCAGTATAGATACTTATTTAAGTGCCAAAATCCCTTTGACTATTATTATTGTGACAAGCCGTGACAATGCCCACAAAGAGGACACTTTTATCTATGAGTTTTTGAATGAACTTCACAAAAAAGAAAAAACACTACAATCTATCAACATTATTTTAGTGATTTCTAAATGGGATAAATCGGGTAAATTGGAGGTGGCTCATACCAACGAACTAGATGAATTTATAGCTGATAACTTACCAATTACCAATAAAGCTATAGATACCTACGAATTTAGTAAATCGTTTTATACTATTGGAGAATTGACAAGTATCAATGGCGAAGAAAGAATCAAAATTTTGAGCCTAGCTACTGCCGAGGTATTGTCTAAATGGCTCTATAGAAGTATTGTAGGTTATGATTTAGATTATGAAGGAACATTTTGGGAACGAATTAAATTCAGCATAAAAAATTCATGAACAACAATATATATTTAATAGCATTTGGAACATTTGGAAATCCTAATGGATTTCGACAAAGTTTTTATGACATCAATAAAAACTCGACGAATATCAGAGATATTACCAAAGGAGTTAAAACATTTGACTTGAATACTAATGCTATAAAACTATTGCCTAAGGCCAAAATATATGCCATTAGAAAAGAAAATATCAATGGAATCAGTGCTATCTCGTACGCTGTTTATAACTACGCAAAAGAACCCAACTCTGATAGAAGCGGAACTTTTATTGGCTCAAGTATTTTGTATATCAATGATATAGCAGAAGAAAATTTGACTACCAGTCTAATTAATGACTTCAATGAAACTATAGTTGCCAAAAATACAATAAAGGACACGATTACTGTTACTCATTCAGATAACCTTTCGGTGTCAAAGCCTAAAGACTTCGACAAGGTATCTTCGCTTTTAAAACCTATTGACGACATTAATTTCGATACATTCACGGGGAAAAACTTGGTTGTATATACCAGCGTCAAAACAGATAGACTACCCTATCTGTTTGCATCTTCTCTTACTCTACTCAATATTTACGATACGATTTATTTTACCGATAACAGTGAGGTCATAGAGTTTGTACACCAAAGAGGCATATTTCAATGGATTAAAAGTAAAGACTTTGACTTGGCCATTGAAACCCAGCAACAAGAACGAAAACAGAAAATTCAGCATTCTATTTCCGAATTTGGCAATGAAAAACAACAATTAGAAAACGACAAAAAAAGGCTCGTTAACGATTTAAGGCTTCAAATAGAAAATAATACAAAAATACATTTGGAGAACGAGCAAAATTTAAACGAATCCAAAAACAACCTTCATAAAATTGAGGAATATTACTCGCTATTTGCCAAGCAAATCGATGAATATATCAAAAAGCTAAATTCTGGTCAAAACCTTGAGTATGTTCAAAAGTTGTACAATGAGAATAAACAGATTTTTATCAGTAGTATCAACGAAGTAAAACAGCCA
This sequence comes from Flectobacillus major DSM 103, assembly GCF_000427405.1. Classification (NCBI taxonomy): domain Bacteria; kingdom Pseudomonadati; phylum Bacteroidota; class Cytophagia; order Cytophagales; family Flectobacillaceae; genus Flectobacillus; species Flectobacillus major. The sequence continues at coordinate 120,513 of NZ_ATXY01000004.1, read as the reverse complement.
CGCTTTACTAATAAAATCCCAAAAACGAAAGGAAACTCACAATTACGAATTGAAACGCTACAACCCACAACAACTACTCAACCAGAAAGTCATGAAGTGGTCTACGACAACAGCAATTATAATCTTAAACGCAAAATAGGCTTATTTAAGCGTTTGACAGCGTTATTGACCATATTATGGATAAGTACAGTCGTGTATTTCACTTGGTTTAATACCGATAACAAAGTACAACCAATTGCTGTAAAAAAAACTACTCAGATACCTCCTGAAACACCTCAACCTACGGTTCCAAATCTGAATCCTAAACCCAATTCAGAATTGAATCAAAACGATTTGGGCATTATTAGCAAACAAAAAATAAAAGGTAAGTCTTCCAAGGAGATTATTGATATTATTTTTCAAAAAAACCCAACAGATATTGCAAAGCATTACAAAGAACAAAAAGATGTATATTGGCAGGTATTGATTAAAGAAAATCAAGGCTGTTTTGAAGGAAATACATGTGTTAAAGACAGTCTAAAACACGTTCCTTCTTATAAACAATAGCACACACAACAAAAGAGGTGTAGAGTGGTCTAATCATTTTATGCCTCTTTTTTAATAATATTTATACCCTTGGGGGTATAAATATGAGTTGTTTTACTATTTTTATACCCTAAAAGGTATAAAAATAAATATAAGTTTATAAATATACCCTATTGGGTATAGTTTTATGAAAATAGCTCCATTTATCAAAGAAAAAAGAAAACGCTTAGGATTAACACAAATTGATTTGGCCGAAAAAGCAGGTGTAGGCTTGCGTTTTATTCGTGATCTAGAACAAGGAAAACGAACCCTTCGGCTCGACAAAGTAAATCAGGTATTAGATTTGTTTGGCAGTGAAGTAGGTGTTATCAAAAAGGAGGTATCCGATGAATAGGGCAGGACAGGTTTTTTATCAGGATATATTGGCTGGTATTATTCAGGAAAACGAAGATGGCTATACTTTCCAGTACGACGATTTATACTTACAACAGCCTCACCCTCAAGATATTTCACTAACATTACCATTGAGCCATGAAAGGTATTTTAGCAAAATTTTATTTCCTTTTTTCGATGGCCTTATTCCCGAAGGTTGGTTATTAAATATTGCTATTGACAACTGGAAACTCAACCCCAAAGACCGTATGGGATTATTATTGTCGGTTTGTAGCGACTGCATTGGGGCGGTAAGTATCAAAGCACTAAAAACCGATAGCGATGAATAAATGTTTGTATTGCTACGAACCTTTGAATAAGGGCGAAAAAGATTTTCATCCCAAATGTTCAAAGAAATTTTTCGGAACAAGTATTCCTCCAACATTGGCTTTTGGAAAAGCCGACCTTGGCCAGATGGCACAGCAAATCATTATCAAAAGCATTGCTGTTACGGGTGTACAGCCTAAGCTTTCGCTCAATTTGGAGAAAATCAACAATCAACAAAGTCGCTTTACCATTGTAGGGCTTTGGGGTGATTATATCTTGAAACCACCAACTGAAGCCTATGAGCAATTACCCGAAAATGAAGATTTGACTATGAAATTGGCCACCCTTTGTGGTATCAAAGCAGCCGAACATACATTAATTCGCCTAGTTTCGGGCGAATTGGCCTATTTGACCAAGCGGTTTGACAGACATAATGGGCAAAAAATTCATGTAGAAGACCTTTGCCAGTTGACCGAAACCCTTACCGAACATAAATACAGGGCATCGATGGAAAAAGTAGGCAAGCATATCCGAAAATTTAGTACCAATAGTGGTTTGGATACACTGAGTTTTTTTGAGTTAAGTATTTTTTGCTTTTTAACGGGTAATGCCGATATGCACCTCAAAAACTTTTCGTTATTGAAAACCTCCAATAGTGAAATACAGCTAGCTCCTGCCTACGACTTACTCTCGACTAAACTAGCAATTCCCGAAGATTTGGAAGAAATGGCCTTGACCATTAATGGCAAAAAAAATCGCTTGAAAAGGTTAGATTTTGATCAACTTGCCGATACCTTACAAATTCCAGCAAAATCCAGAGAAAGGATATATATCAAATTTCAACAAAAATTGCCTCAAATGATGGCCTTGATACAAATAAGCTTTTTGGAAGAACCACAAAAAAAAGCCTATCAAAATCTATTAGTTTATCGAGCCAAGCAGATTGAGCTATCATTGGGCTAGGAGTCGGGGGGTATCCAATCGGAATAGAAAACTTTATTCCGATTGGATAAAAGCTATTTTAAGGAGTCACAGCATTATTTTGAGCTGTATTTAAACATATTTTCAAGTCTTTATCAGCTTTGTTCTTAAAGTAAAAAGATTTTAACTGCACTTTCGTAAAAGTTTTATCCCCTTCTTTCAATTTAAGACACTGATTCACCTTGATATTAGTGAATTTCTGAGTACGGCCACTTCCATTCCATTTAATCTCGATTTCGTCTATAACGTTAGCTTGGCCAAGTCCAATTTCTCGTTTGAGAGGAGATGAGCCAAAACTTCCACCTGAATTGACATCTCGGAAAACACTCCTTTTTTTCCCATTTTCTATAAAAGTAATTTTGACTTTACTACCAATAGCAGCTTTATTGGCCTGCACACCTTCTAGCTGAAGCGACAGCCAACTATTATTGTTTTGCCCGGGGTTTTTAAAAAGAGAGTTTTGATACGAGTCGCCTTCATAAGCTCCACCCATTTCTATAAATACATCTTGGTCGCCATCGTTATCTAAATCTGCAAAGGCAACACCGTGGCCTTTTTGTAAGCTACCTACACGCCCCGAGGTAGTTACATCAGCAAATTTTTTCCCTGCCATATTTTTAAACATTTTGTTAGGAACTAACGATTGATAATTAGGATTACCTGTTCCTAAATATATGTCCAAAAAACCGTCATTATCTATATCTCCAAAATTAGACCCCATCGCGTATGCCGTTTTATTTAGGCCTATTTGCTTGGTAACATTGCTAAAAGTACCATCATGATTGTTGTGGTACAAGAAAGGTTGTCCCGTAAACTTCTCGGTCTTACCTAAACTTTCTTTGGCAGCATACACACCCAAGGTAGTTTGGAAAGTATAGTCACAGATAAAGATATCGAGCCAGCCGTCGTTGTCATAGTCCCAAAACCACGTAGGAAAAGTACTATGATTTTCATCGTTTAGGCCTGCTTTGGCGGTAACATCTTCAAAGCTGATTTGTCCTTTTGAAAGGGTATTTTTCAACAATACTTGTCGTCCATTCATGGCCGAAATAAAAATATCATTTCTACCATCGTTATCATAGTCGCCAGAGGTAACCCCTTTCACAAAAGCCGTAAGATTACATTTTGCTTTAGCTGCTATTTCGGTGAATGTACCATTTTTGTTATTGAGATACAGCTCGCAAGGGTGTCCTACCAAATCATCACTGGTTTCATTGCCAATAAACAAGTCTAGCCAACCGTCGTTGTTGAAATCGTTCCAAGTAATCGCTTGAGTAGGATGAAAAGAGAGTAAGCCCGCTTCTATAGTCACATCGGTAAATGTACCATCGCCATTATTGCGTAACAAAGAATTGGGCTGTTCGCCAAACGAACCAAGCATCCAAGCTCCACGTGCGACAAAAATATCTTTCAGACCATCGTTATTATAATCGGTTTGGGTAATATTGAGCCCTCCCGTAAACTTACTCAATCTGGATACATCACTAGCATCTGTAAAAGTACCATCGCCATTATTTTTGAAATAATGTAAATGCCCTTTGGTAATATTCCAGCTTGAGGTAACAACATCGACATACCCATCATTATTAAAATCCTCAATAATCACTCCTCCAGCTTGGTCTTTGGTATCAAGCCCCGTTTGCATGGCTATATCTTCAAAAGGCTTAATAGTGTACTCATCTTTTTGCCCCAAATTAGGAATCAAATACTGTTTAGGTACGCTTTGTGGGTATTCGCCAAGGGTCATATAAGCAATATTAATCAGCCATCGAGACTCCAAATCATCAGGATTTTTGGCAAGCATTTTTTCATATAAAGCAATAGCGGCTTTTGAACCCGACATATTTTTGTGTACTCCGCCATTACTAATAGGGAAAATACACATTTCAGCTCCATGATTATTGATACAGTTAGAAATTTCGCCTGCACGCAAATAAGCCATACCAAGGTTGGCTTTGATACCTGTCAAAAACCCGTAAGGTATACGGTCGTCACTTAAAAGAGGTACTAACGTTTGTATGGCAGCTTGGGCATCGCCTAGTTGCAACAATATATTTGACCGCTCAAATGCCCCACGAACATGTATTTCAAGGTCGCTTTTGGGCGTAATCTGTAAAATAGAATCAACAAAGCTAAGTTTTGCTTCTGGGCAAAAACTATTCCTATAATGATAAAATTTATGCTTGGTTTCGTCCAGAACATCTAGCATTTTTTGGTCTGGCTCTTGCTTTTTACACGCCAGTACAGCCATTATTGCTAAAGCAATAAGACACAGGTTGGTAGTTTTCATTACATAGTTATATAAAGCTTTTGGAGTAGGAAAAACCTTTACCCAAAAACAGAGAAATAGATAGATTTAACAAAAAATGTCGACAATAGCATAGCTGTTCAATGCAATAATGTGCTGAACAAATGATTGTCTCGATAAGAAGATGTTAAATAAGCCTGGGCGGGGGCGATACTATTTCTAAAGAACTATTAGGAAAAACTACAAGATAAGAGAATATACAAAAATTAGCAGGCACAACACTTATATCCTGTTTTGACAAGGTCAATAATTTGTTGGGAAGGTATTGTGAAAGAAGGTTCTTACAAAAATTAAGAGCTCTTTTTTGAGGGGATTGTTTGGTAGTATTGCCATCCGAAAAATCAGTATTGACTTCATTGGCTAAAGCTGCAAATTTTTCTCGTGCCGATTGATTAGTTTTAATTTTTGTGATTAAAGTATCGTTGGCATAACGTTGCTCAACAATATTATAAAAATCACCTTTGTATTCGATGAGGGCTTCGCTAGGAGCGGTATTCTCAAAGTCGGCTGTATATGGCAATGAAATAGGAATCCGAACTTCCAAAAATTCGTCGTTCAATTCGGTAGGACTTACATGTGAATATTCTTTATCAAAACATAACAGCACAATTCCTGTACTAAACATATTGTATAGTAACAGTGCAATGAGCGATATACTAATGATTTGCTTCACAGGTTTATAAGATATAGACAAATTTATATAAATAATATCACATAATTTATTTTCAGTCAACAAATTCTATCCTTCCATTCCATTGGAAAGGCTAGAATTTGCCAAAATAGTCGTATCAAATAAGCCTGCTGAATAACAATTGTAGGATTCCGAGCTTAAAAAATTCATTATCATACCCCTTTTGCAACAAAAAGCTCAAACTTCTTTGGCTGGATTACTTTTTTATGTCCAATTATAGTCTTTATGGAATTACCCCTCAAGTTCTGTAAAAATACCCCTCAATACATTATTAGTTTTGTCCTATTTTTACAAAGAAAATTTCAAAAATATTATTTTGACATTGATCAACCGCTCTTCTTTATGAGCTTTTCACTATTCTAAACAAACCGATAACTATGAACAAAAAATCTGTATTATTATTAGGGCTGTGTGTTGGCCTACATTGGGCTTGCAAAAGTACCTTAGTTACCGACGAAAAATCTAGTATTAGCCCTGAAAGTACAAGAGTTGCCATTATACCCTCATCTATTCAGGGAGTTAACTGGGCCGACAGTCGAGATAACTTTGTAGATGATAAGCTATTACTTTCGGGAACAGCCCTCAACGACAGCTATACTACCATACAAACCAAGGGAACACCTATTGTAGATGCCTTTTTGAAAATTGGTGTCAATACCATCAGAATACCTCTCAACCCACCGACAGTACTCGACCCTTGGTGGAATAGCTACACTGGTGCTATAGACTTGGCAATTAGTAAAGGAATGAAAGTTATTTTATGTCCGTGGGAAGGAAATTCATCGAAAGATGGTAAGGTCGACAACCTTACTTTGTTTTGGAATATGTGGCAAACCGTTATTAATAAATATGGCACAAACGAACAGGTCTTATTTGAGGTATTCAATGAGCCGCACGGCTATACTGCTACCGAATTAAAACAATTATATGCCAGTTTTTTGACACAGTATTCTACTATTCCCAAAGACAGAATTTTGCTAGGAGGCCGAGGATACTGCGAATTTGTGACCGAAATAGCAAGCGATAATCAATTTGCAGGTTGTTTATTTTCCTTCCATGACTATTCATGGTTTGGGAGTAACGTGGCTACCACCGCTAATCGAGAACAACATATACAGAATAGAGTTGGGAGTTATGCCAGCCGAACAGTAGTAACTGAATTTGGCACAAGCTTAACGAATGGAAAAAACTACTTGGCAAGTCCCAATGGCGATGTTGAGATAGCTTATTTGCAAGGCATTACCAACAAAATACAAGCTAACCAAATGGGCGGGGTTTACTGGCCTGGATTACGCAATGGCGATAGCTATAGCCTTTATAACTACAATGGCAGTACAATGAATATCAATAATGTTACAGCACTAGCCAAAATTCAGTTTGCTTGGAACAGTATTGCTATTGCTAACAATGCTACCTACAAAATCACATCGGCCAATAGCAATAAAGTACTGGATATAAACGGTGGTGTTTCTGCTACTAACAACGGTGCCAAACTACAACAATGGACGTGGTCAAACACCGACAATCAGAAATGGTTACTCCAAAGTGTTGAGGCTGGTATTTATAGAATTACACCTGTACATAGTGGCAAAGCGTTGGATGTAAATGGTGGAGAAACAGCCACACAAAACGGGCCTTACCTCAACCAGTGGGATTACTATGGCGGAGCAAACCAAAAATTTGCATTTGCTCATCTTGGCAATGGCAATTTTGCCATAATAGCCAAACACAGCGGAAAAGTATTGGATGTTAGCGGAGCTAGTACTGCCAATGGTGCTGACATTATTCAATGGCAATATTCGGGAGAAAGTAATCAACTCTGGAAGGTTACACAATAGCCAATCGCTTACCCATAAAACACTCGGTTTCCCTATTAGCAGGCAGATGTATTGGTTTACTAATAGGGATTTTTTTATTTTCTCTGCAAAAAAACTTGGCAACCTTGTCTAAATCATGGTTTTGATACTCTCAGAATTAGCCTATCCAAAAGAGCCTTAATCTTCCTAATTCCCTTATCTAAAAGCAAACAATTGTATCTTGGTAACGAATATTTATCAAGAGTAATATCCTAGTTTATCCTGTTTTTGAAAAAAAAACCGCTGTATTGACGAAAAAAAACAACTATTTTATCTTCCAAAATCAGGAAAAATACCTGAAGATATACCCCTACAACCTATTACAATTGTACTATTTGAAAAAGGTGATTTAAGTGGAAAAAGGTTTTTCTTTGAATACGTATATCGAAATACGTGTAAATTCCGCAAGCGATTGCATAAAGCATTTAAAGAGGTTTTGGCAATTTTATTGAACATTTCAGCCTTTTCTAAAAAATAGTACTTAAAAAAGTATTTATAGGAAAAATTATATTTTCAATACTATAAAATAGAAACAATTAAAGAATCAATTAAATAAATTTAAGCCTGTGTATTCAGGACGGAGCATGATGGTTTAGGCTAGGCATGATAATACCTTTGATAAAAAAGACAAAATAATATAAAATTAATCACATTCACTAAGTGTCTTTTCTGTCAATTATTTCATAAAAAACCTAATATCAATGCTAAAAAAATTACTAAATGTGGGTATGCTTGTAGCCTTAGCTGGAAGTTATACTCAAGTTGAAGGTAAAGGCAATTTGGTACTTGCAAAAGAGGCTAGTTTGCTACATTCTGTAAGAGCAAGTTTGGCTTTATCGATAACTGGAAAGGTTACTGGAAGTGACGGAGAAATTCTTCCAGGGGCAAGTATCAAAATCAAAGGTACAAACCAAGGTACTACTACAGGAGTAGATGGTTCTTTTAAGCTCAACGTACCCGATGGAAATGCGGTGTTAGTAATTTCTTCAACTGGCTACGAAACCAAAGAAGTAGTAGTTGGCAATCAAACCGTGATTGATGTAGTTTTACAAACCGATACAAAATCTTTGGAAGAAGTTGTTGTAATTGGGTATGGCGAACGCAGGAAGTCGGACGTTACGGGGTCGGTAATAAGTGTAAGTGCAAAAGACCTTACTCAAAGACCCGTAGCCAATGCTTTACAAGGTATGCAAGGAAGAGCAGCAGGGGTTGACATTACATCGAACGAAAGACCCGGCCAAGTAGGAAATATTACGATTCGTGGGGTTCGTTCTTTAAAAGCTTCTAACTCACCTTTGTATGTTGTCGACAATATTCCTTTAACCTCTGGAGGTATCGACAACATCAACCCTAACGATATTGAGTCGGTTGATATTTTGAAAGATGCCTCAGCAACTGCTATTTATGGCTCTCGTGGTGCCAATGGTGTAGTTATTATTACAACTAAGAGAGGGAAAAATGGTAAATATACCCTGAGCCTAAACTCAACTTTTACGTCTGAAACCTTGCAAAATAGCTCTCCACTGATGGACGCTGCCGAGTATATCGACTATCGAAGATGGGCCTATTATTATCTGAATCCAAATTTGTACCCTCGTGGCGATAAACCTACTCAAGCCAACGACTTTTTGATTTTTAAAGGCTCTGGAGATTTACCAACATGGAATAATATTCTGAAGGGGTGGTCAAACGGTAATTGGGATGGCTCGCAGGTAGCCAATACCGATTGGATTAGTATGGTAACTCGTCCGTCATTGACGGGTCAACATACCCTTAGTGTAAGCGGTGGTACAGAAAAAATGAAAGCTTATGCTTCATTTGGTTTTATCGACAACCAAGGTACAGTAAAGGGGCAAAGCTACAAACGCTATTCGGCAAAATTAAGTGTTGATATTAAACCTAATAGCTGGTTTTCTATGGGTGGAGTATTGAACACCGCTTACGCTGTCAACGAATATGGGCAGTCGGACGCTGGTAAAAACACCAACGTAGGAGCATCGGGCTTGTATGAAAGTGCTAGAAACCTGTTTGCTTATGCTATGCCTTACGATGCCAACGGAGTGAGGTCTTTGTACCCAGGAGGCGATGACGCTATCAAGACAGTAATAAAAGAAGAAGAATATTCACAAGACCAACGCACCAATTTACGTGTTTTTGGTAGTCTTTATTCTGAAATTAATTTCGCTGGTTTTTCAAAAGCTTTAGATGGGCTAAAGTTCCGTATGAACTTTGGGCCAGATGTATCATTCAATAAAGCGGGGGTATTCTTAAATGCTAACTCTGTTATCAGAACAGGGTCGAGCTATGCTTCTTTAACCAAAGACCAAGCCACTTCATATACTCTTGATAATATACTTACTTATACCAAAACCATCAATAAGCACCAAATTAGTGTGATGGCACTCCAAACCCAAACAGAATGGAGTTATGATAAAAACAGTATGGCCGCCGATAACGTACCAATGTCGAGCCAAAAATGGAATGCCCTCAATATTCCATTGTCTGCTTGGAGTTCTTCGTTATCAGAAAGACAACTTCGTTCATACCTTGGACGTATCAATTATGACTTCAATAACAAAATTTTAGTAACTGTTTCAGGACGTTACGATGGTGCTTCACAATTGGCAGAAGGCAATAAATGGGCGTTTTTTCCAAGTACTGCTATAGGTTGGAGGCTAACCAACGAACCATTCTTGGCTAATCAGCCTTGGATCGATGACCTAAAAGTACGAGCAGGCGTAGGTGTTACAGGTAACTCGGCTATCGACCCTTATGCTACACAAGGAGGGCTTTCTCAAATCTATTATCCTTTTGGCGGTACACTTACTACAGGCCAAGCCAACAACTCGACTTTGGCAAACCAAGATTTAACTTGGGAAAAAACAACACAATTTAACTATGGTATTGATTTCTCGTTTTTCAAAAGAAAAGTTACAGGTACTCTCGATTATTATACGTCACATACCACCGACTTGTTGATGTTAAAAACGATTCCATCGGTAACAGGTTTTGTGAATACGTATGCCAATATCGGTGAAACAGGCAGCCAAGGGATTGATTTGACAGTAACAACAGTCAACCTCAGTAGAGGTGGTTTTGAATGGAGTACCACATTCAATGGCTCGTGGCAAGACAACCATATTATTTCATTGGCCAATGGCAAAATTGATGATATTAACAACAAATGGTTTATCGGACAAAGCCAAGGTGTAATTTACGATTATCAGGCCGTTGGTTTGTGGAAAGAGGCCGATGCAGCCGAAATGGCAAAATTCAATGCTAACGGACAAGCATTTACATTGGGTTCTGTACGTCCAGCCGATTTGAATGGCGATTATAAGATAGATGCCTCTAACGACCGTAAAGTATTGGGAAGTACCATTCCCAAATTTATTGTGGGCTTCACCAACACCTTCGACTACAAAGGCTTCTCGCTGTCTATCATGTTGTATGGTCGTTTGAAATACTTGTATAACACTGGTGGCGAGGTGCTAGGCGGGCGTTTTAACCAGCGCCAGTTGAGCTACTATACACCAAACAACACCAATGCAGATTATCAACACCCATATTACACAGCAGCAGCTGGTGACCCATACTACACGGCATTGGGCTATAAAGATGGTTCATTTATTAAAATTAGAAATATTTCATTGGGCTACAACTTACCCGAAAAATTCTCGAAAAGTATTGGTGTAAGCAGTTCAAGAATTTATTTCCAAGCACAAAATTTAGGTATGATTTACAACAATATCAACTGGATTGATATGGATTTGCAAAGTTCAGCTTGGAATAGAGGCTTCACAATGGGTATCAATGTTGATTTTTAACTTCTAATGATTTTTACGATGAATAAAATACAGTTGAAATATATAAAAACAGGTATTTGTGCTTTTGCTCTTTTTGCCAGTGTGTCTTGCCAATCGGACTTCCTAAAAGAGGAGTTGACCACACAAAGAAGTAATGCTTACTACAGTACTGAAGAAGGTATTCAGGCTGCTGTAACAGGTGCTTACAACCAAACATTTGACGTACCATTGAGTGGTGAAGTTCAATTTGCTACAACTAACTATGGTACCGACGAATTTCATGTTGGTGGCGATGGCTCAAACAGTTCTTGGAACAACTACGATGGGGGTTTCAAATCTATTGTAACTACCGTAAACTCCAACACCGTAGCCGCCGAACGGGCTTGGGATATGTACTATATTGCTATTGGAATGGCAAACCAAGTGATTAAATCGGCCAGTGAAATTACTTCTACCAACAATGCAATCAAGAAAACAGCATTGGGCGAAGGGTACTTTTTGCGTGCATATAACTACCTCCGACTGGTTCGCCAATATGGTGCTGTACCGCTCAAATTGAATGTGAGTACTACCGTCGAGCTAGAGTTTACCCGTGAAGCTCCAGAAAAAATTTATACGCAAATCATCGACGATCTGTCTAAAGCCTACGATTTATTAGACAATACCTCAGCTCCTGCCAAAATTACCAAAGATGCAGCAGCTCATTATTTGGCCAAAGCGTATCTGTCAAGAGCCAGTGAAATCAATGACTCGTGGAATACGTCTACCAAAGCGGCTGACTTGGCAAAGGTAGTTTCGCTTTCTGACGAGGTGATTGCTCGACACCCATTAGCCAATAATTTTGGCGATATTTGGGCTTATAGCAAACCCAATGGAACAAACGAAACTTTGCCTGAACTAATTCTGTCGGCTCAGTTTTCAGACAATTTGTTGGCTACAACCTTCAACAACAGCCACTTGTATTTTACAGCTCGTTACGACGACCTTCCATATATGCAACGTGATTTGACAGGAATGAGACCTTTTAGCCGCTTAGCTCCTACGTATTTTGCATACGATGTATTTGACCAAATAAACGACTCAAGGTTCTGGAAAAGCTTTAGAACAAAAAGTAGATGCAATAATGGCAGTGGCAAATATTCTAATGGCGACCTTGGATTGATGTTTATTATCAATAGTCCATCAGACACCCGCTTTACCAAAACTAAATATGTTGATGAGATCGTCTATGCCAAAACCAATAAAACAATCCCTTCTGTTTATGTAGCACATGCTTCTGATGGAAAAAGCTTGTTGACCGACGTTCGATTCCCATCTCTTAGCAAACATTATGATGGAGCTCGTTTGGCTATTAACGAAGTTAGAGGATACCGAGATGTTATTCTTGCTAGGTCGGCAGAAACGTATTTGATGGCCGCCGAAGCAAAAATCCGTTTGGCCAACCTTGGTCAAGGTTCGTACGATGCAGCACTATCGTATATCAATGCTGTCAGAAAAAGAGCGGCTTATAAAGCTGGCGAAGACAGAGCGGCTTATACCGACGGTGCTGCCGCTTATGTGGTGTCTCAATCAGGACAAAACGTGAATATTAACTCATTTATGACCGAAAACTCTTACTATGAGTCAAACAATATTCCTGCTACAACTACTACAACGGTTCTTGAAATACCTAGTATTACTAACTTGCCAGCTCAAGATGTAGCGGTAATTAACAAACTGGGCTATACTTCTACCTACGACAAAATGTTGTGCTTGGTACTGAATGAAAGAACAAGAGAACTTTGCGGAGAATTTCACCGTTGGGAAGATTTGAGTAGAACCAAAACTTTGATTACAAGAGCCAAAGCCTATAATCCTGGTGCTGCTAACTATATCAAAGATTTCCATTTATTGAGACCTATCCCACAAACGTTCTTGGATGGTATTTATAACGGAGGAAAACCTTTGACAATAGAACAAAAAACAGCCATACAAAACCCTGGTTATTAATTAGGTTATAGTTTAGCATAAGCTATCACAACCATAAAACGAGGTTATCTTTCTAGGTAGCCTCGTTTTGTCGTTTCAATTATACACCAAACCACAATATACCATTGATTATAAGACACTTAAATATAACAATACATATAAATACTCATCGCCCCCCCATTGAGTATTTACGTTCTATTTTCATCTTTTTAGTGTTCTCCTATTTATTTTTTATACCTGTTCACTATAGCTGATAGCTAAGAAAAAGCTCATTTATGTGTACTTTTGGCTATGAGAATTTTTTTAGTAATAATATTATTAGTTTCATATAGCACGATAGCTCAACTCTCCGAGAGCCACCGTGTACTGCACTACAATCTCAAAGAAGGCTTATCGTTTGGTGTTGTCAACAGTATTGTACAAGATAATCAGGGCTTTATGTGGTTTGCTACCGACGACGGCCTCAATCGTTTTGATGGTATTACATTCAAAATCTTTAAGTTCGACTCCGAAAACCCATTTAGTATTCAAGGCAATTATATTCAGAGTATCTACAAAGACACCGATGGTATTTTGTGGATTACTTCCCGAAAAGGATTAGTCCGCTTCGATGCCAGCCATGAACGTTTTATTACGTCAAAACTGAGTAAAGAAGAACAATCGGACAACGATATTAGTGGTATCTACGAAGGTAAAAATGGCTACTTGTGGCTTACGTCTTCTACAAAAGGTTTGTTTAAATATCATAAAAAAACAAATGCTGTCGTCAATTATCGGCAGTCTAGCCTCCAAGGACTATCAAGTAATACCCTTTTGACTACCTACGAAGATTCGTCAGGTTTACTTTGGGTAGGCACACACAGCAAAGGGATTAATGTATTTAGCACAAAAAATAATAAGCTGGTTTTGACTCAACCCATTGGTGCTGAAAAGTTGTCCAATAATCGTATTAACTGTATTTACGAAGACCATTTTCATAATATTTGGCTCGCTACATCAAACGGCCTATATTTTTATCAAAGAACCGAAAACAAACTTATCCTGATTCATCCTTCGGCTACAACTCAGCTCAAAAGCCGTGTATTTCTGTCGTTGCTCGAAAATAAAAACCAGCAGCTTTTGGTAGGTATTCAAGACGGAGGCCTCTATCAGATAGATATTCAGTCTCGTTACAACGATACACCAAAAGTACCTTTTCGTGCTGTAAAAGGGAATAATGGCCAATCTTTTACCCAAAGGTCGGTACAGGCATTGTATGCCGACAAAGACAAAAATGTATGGGTAGGTACTTATGGCGAAGGGGTATATATGCTCGACAACAGCCAAGAGCGTTTTTTTAAGTTTCAACAAAAAATCATGGCCTATAACACCGAAAGCGATGTTCGATATTATGGTATGACCATCGATAACACTGGATTGTTGTGGCTCGGAACAGACGGAGATGGTATTTTTCAAACAACCAGTAATGGTGAAGTAAAAAAACATTATAAAGCCGACGGGAAAAAGGGTAGCCTAACCGATAATGCTATTTTGTCGGCCTTCAAAGATAGCCACAACAACCTTTGGTTTGGTTCATATTCGGGAGGGCTATTTTTGTATAACCGAAAAAATGATTCGTTTATTAATTTCAAGCATAATTCTAACGATAAAAATAGCCTTGGAGCCAACGACGTAAGGGTAATTTATGAAGATAACCAACAGCGTATTTGGATTGGTACAAATGGCGGTGGACTAAGTGTATTTAATCCCGACAAACAAAATTTTACCAACTATAATACAGCCGCTAAAAACTTTCCGTCTAGCGATGTCCGAGCTATTGAAAAAGACCATAATGGGCATTTGTGGATAGGTACTTATGGTGCAGGCCTGTATTTGTTCAATCCTCAAAATGGTATTTATACGGCCTACAATGCCCAAAAAGGCGATATTCAAGATTTATCTTCAGGTGTAGTTTTTGCACTGCATTTTGACTCCTCCAACAATAAACTGTGGATTGGCACACAAGAAAACGGCCTTATTTTGTACGATACTCAACAAAAAATAGCCAAAAAGTTTAGTGAAAAAAATGGTCTTGCCAATAATACTATTCTTGCCATTCAAGAAGACAATGGACACCAAATATGGGTAAGTACCAACAAGGGTATTGCTAAAGTCGACTTATTGACTCATAAAATCTATAATTTTGACCATACCGACGGCCTACAAAGTGGGCAATTCAATGGTGGTGCGGCGGTTTATCATCGAGCTGGTGGATTTATGTGTTTTGGGGGTACAGAAGGCTGGAATTTGTTTTACCCCGACCAAATAAAGCCCCTCACTTATCAGCCCAAAGTACTAATTACTGGCGTGCTGCTTTTCGGAAAATCATTGATGCCCGATACCGAAAGCGAGAAAAATACCGCTTTGCCATCACAACAAATTATTTTGCAACCTAACCAATCGGTATTTTCTATTCAATACGGAGCTATTAATTATTCATATCCCGACGAAAATCAATTTGCCTACAAACTCGAAGGTTTAGACAAAGAATGGAACTTTGTTAACAAACAAAAGTCGGCCACATATCGGTATTTAGAACCTGGCGAATATACTTTTAAGGTAAAAGCCGCCAACAAAGACCACATCTGGTATGACAACTACGCAAGTATTAAGGTAATAGTGCTACCGCCTTGGTACAAAACTTGGTGGGCATACCTGTTTTATTCGGCACTGATTGGCCTATTGATTTTTTATTATCAACTCTACAAAGACCGCCAAAACGAACTAAAATATCAAATACAAATTGCTAAAATTGAAGCCGAAAAAGAAAAAGAACTCAATGAAAAGAAAATTTCATTTTTTACCCATATTTCCCATGAATTCCGTACACCTCTAACCCTCATAATCAACCCAATTAAAGAGTTACTTTATACCGACTCGCAAGAAAAAGATATTAGTAGCTTACATATTGTATACCGCAATGCCCGTCGTTTGTTGAGCTTGGTAGACCAGCTATTGCTTTTTAGAAAAGCCGATACCGAACGGGATTCCCTAAAGGTAGCTAGACTAAACCTGAAAAATCTTTGTGAAGAAGTTTTTTTATGTTTCACTCATCAGGCCAAAGAAAAACAGATTCAATACGATTTTATCTGCCAACAAGACCATATAGAAGTATATGGCGACCGAGAAAAACTAGAAATAGCCCTCTTTAATTTGATTTCAAATGCCCTAAAATTTACCCCAAAAGAGGGCAAAGTGGCTTTATCTATCACAGAAATAGCCGACAGCATTATTATTAAAGTAGAAGACAGCGGAGCGGGTATTGCCCCCGAAACAGGCGATAAGCTATTCAAAATGTTTTATCAGGTCAAAAACACCCAAACCAAATCGGCGGGTGGCTTTGGCATTGGTTTGTACCTAACCAAAACATTTATCAATAACCACAAAGGCGATATTACCTATCATAGTACCCTTGGGCAGGGTACTATATTTACGATTCGGCTTTTAAGGGGCTACGAACACCTAAACCCCGATACAATTCTAAATGATGATGAACTCAATTCGGTTATTTTGGAAGAATTGGCCGACGACCACGATTTATCAATCAGTCAACAAGCTGAATTGTCTGATAATGAAGATAGCGAATTGACAGATGAAATTTATGCCGAAATAAAAACCATGGTGATGATCGACGATAACCCGCAGATTAGACAATACCTTAAACAAATATTTAAACCCTACTTTAAATTACATGAATCTGACAACGGCACAGATGGCCTAAAGCTTATAGAAGAATTGTTGCCCGATATTGTCATCAGCGATGTAATGATGCAGGGTATGAGTGGTATTGAACTGTGTACCTTAATGAAAAAGAATACAAGCCTCAACCATATTCCTGTTATATTATTGACAGCAAGTACTTCGTCCGAAATCAAACTAAAGGGTATAGAAGTAGGTGCCGACGACTATATCAGTAAGCCTTTTGAAAAAGACATTTTGTTGGCAAGGGTTACAGGGATACTAAAATCAAGAAATGATTTACAGAAATACTTTTTCAATGAAATAACACTGCAATCTAACAATCTCAAAATTTCGTCGGAGTACAAAGATTTTTTACATCAGTGTATTGCTATTGTTGAAAAGCACCTCACCGATCCTGACTTTGGAGTTGGGGTACTAGCTACCGAAATAGGCATGAGCCCATCGGGGCTATACAACCGTATTAAATCAATTTGTGGGCAATCGCCAAACAATTTTATCCGATTTATACGCCTCCGAAAAGCTGCCGAAATGCTTATTAGTACCGACAATACCGTGTCGGAAACAGCCTTTCAAGTTGGAGTAAACGACCCCAAATATTTTAGGGAACAATTCTTCAAATTATTTGGGATGAACCCATCGGCATATATCAAAAAATACCGAAAAACATTCCACAACAACCATCAGATTGATAAAGATATACTCGGAAAGAAAACCTCCTAAAAATTCAATTTTGTGTAAAAAAAGCCCTAAATAACCGCTATTTAGGGCTTTTTAATTGATTACCCCCTCTTTTATAAGGATTTCCCCCTCTTCTAAATATTTGCAAAATCCTAGTTTTGCTTCAGAAATTTCTATTTCTAAGAATCATCATTTCTATTCACTAAAACAGTTTCATTCAAAGATGAAAAAAAATCTATCATATCAACAGAGTTTACGCTGTAATGAAATGGGGAAAGTAAGTCTTATTCAACTAGGATTTTATGTTCTTTTTTGCCTTAGCGTAGTACTTTTTACAACGGTGGCTGCATTTTCGCAATCTGACAAAAAGATTGCTGGGACAGTATTAGACGAACAAGGCCAACCACTTGCTGGAGCTAATGTTCAGCTAAAAGGTTCGAGTATCGGCGTTTCGGCAGATGCAAACGGAAAGTATTCGCTGAGTGTGCCCAATACAGCAAGCTCATTGATTTTTTCTTTTATTGGATATGCTTCGCAAGAAGTGCCTATTGCCAATAAATCTACTATAGATGTCAAGTTGGTATTAGAAAATATGGCTTTAGGCGAAGTAGTGGTAGTGGGGTATGGTACACAGAAAAAAACTACATTGACGGGTTCGGTGTCGGATGTAAAAGGTAGCGAAATTGTAAAAAGTCCACAGCCCAACCTATCCAATTCACTGGCAGGTCGTTTTTCTGGATTTGTGGCCAACAACAGAGGTGGCGAGCCTGGTTATGACGGTTCAAGTTATACGATTCGTGGATTTGCTTCTACTGGCAACAACGACGTTCTGATTGTTGTAGATGGCGTGCCTGGGCAAGTGGGTGGATTAGAACGCCTCGACCCCAACGATATCGAAAGTATTTCTATTTTGAAAGATGCCTCGGCCGCAGTATATGGTAGTAGAGCAGCCAACGGTGTTATTTTGGTAACTACCAAAAGAGGCGACAAAGGCAAACCTACTATTTCGTATAGCTTCAATCAAGGATTTAGCTCGCCAACCAGATTACCAAAATTGGCCAATTCTGCTACTTATGCTACTATTTTGAATGAAATAGACTATTATAATAACCCTGCTGGAGGAATGAATCAATATTATTCGGCCGATGAAATCACAAAGTTTGCGAATGGTTCTGACCCTATCAATTACCCAAATACCAATTGGCAAAAAGAAGCTTTGAAAAATGTTGCTTTACAAAATCAACACAGCCTTACGGTAAGTGGTGGTTCTGATAACACCAAATACTACCTATCTGTTGGTACGATTTATCAAGATGGACTTTATCGCAACGGAGCTACGCAGTACAATCAGTACAATTTTAGGTCGAATGTAGATGCTAATATTACCGAAAACTTTAAAGTAAGCCTTTCATTGGCAGGTCGCCAAGAAGACCGCCAATATCCAACATCAAGTGCAGGCAATGTTTTCCGTTCTATTTACCGAGCATACCCAACAGTAGTATCTATTTATCCCAATGGTTTGCCATCTACAGGTGTTGAAAACAACAACCCTGTTATCTTGGGTACTGCCGCAGGAGGTATCAACAAAAACCCAACTACGGTATTCAATGGAATTTTGAGAGCTAGCTACAATATTGCTGCCGTAAAAGGCTTATCACTCGACGGATTTTATTCGGCCGACAGATCATATAGTTTTACCAAAAACTTTAGTACGCCTTATCCCCTTTACTCGTTCGATAAAAATACAGGAACGTACAATCGTGTAATTACAGGTGGTTCGGCTGGAGCAGCAACCTTGTCGGAAGAACAAACCAATATTTCATCTACGGTACAAAATATCAAATTGAATTATGCTATTAAAGCTCAAAAGCACGATTTGAATATGTTTGTAGCATACGAACAAAGCCAAAATAGACAAGAGAAATTTGGTGCTTCAAGAATCAATTATCCAACGGTATCCACCCCCGAATTGTCGCAAGGTGGTGCAGCCGCAACCGATAAAAACAACTACGGAAGTAGCTCTAATTTTACAAGAAAAAGTTATATCAGTAGAATTGCCTATAATTTTGACGAAAAATATTTGGCCGAAATCCAAATGCGTGTAGATGGCTCTTCGATTTTTCCAGATGGTAAGCAATATGGTTTCTTCCCGTCGTTTTCGGCAGGATGGAGAGTTTCGGAAGAAGCTTGGTTTAAAAACAGTGTCACCTTCATCGACGACCTCAAGCTAAGAGCTTCTTATGGTTCGTTAGGGAACGATAATGTTGGTCAGTTTCAGTATTATAACAACTACTCGTTCAACAATACCTATGTTATCGGAGCTAACACCATCAACCCCGGTATTGATTTAACCAAATTAGCCAACCCCAATATTACTTGGGAAGTAGCCAAGAAAACAGATATTGGATTTAATACAACTGTTCTCAAAAATATCTCATGGGAGTTTATCTATTTTAAACAACAACGCTCAAACATTTTGGCTGCCAGAAATGCTTCTATTCCAAATGTATCGGGTATTGTAAACCCTTATGGGTCGGCATCGTTGGTACCAGACCAAAACATTGGTAAAGTAAGCAACCAAGGCATTGAAACAAGTGTAAGCTATCGCCATACAGGGGCTTTCAGGTACAATGTTTCGGCCAACTTTACTTATGCCAAAAGCAATATCGAGTTTATCGACGAAGCAGCAGGTGCTTTAGATTATCAGCGTCAAACAGGCCGACCACTCAATACCTATTTGTTATATAAAGCGATTGGTATTTTCAGAACGCAAGACGAACTTGATAAATACCCGCACGTTAACGGAGCAAGACTAGGCGATTTAATCCTTGAGGATTATAATAAAGATGGAAAAATCACAGCCAATGACCAAATCAGAACGCAATATGGCAATATTCCTCAAATTACGTTTGGTTTAGTATTCAGTGCTGGATACAAAAACTTCGACGCATCAATGGTATTATCAGGACAAACCAACGTAAGCCAATATGTATTGCCAGAGTCGGGGCAGGTAGGAAATTTCTATAGCAGTTGGGCCGACAACAGATGGAGTCCAAGCAATCCAGACGGTACATACCCACGTGTAGACACCCGAGCGTCTTCGTCAATCAATGGCGGTCTTTATAACAATACTTTTTGGTTAAATGACGCGTCGTTTGTTCGCCTCAAAAACCTCGAATTAGGTTATACTCTACCAAATACCCTATTGAATTCTTTGAAAATAAAACAACTTCGTGTGTATGCCAATGCCTTCAACTTGCTCACTTTTACGGGTGTAAAAGATTATGACCCAGAAGGTAACAGCAGCAGTGGGCAGTTTTACCCACAACAAAGAATCATCAACTTAGGTGTAAATGTTAAGTTTTAATACTAAAAAATATCAAAATGAATACTAAGAAATTTATTACTATATCTTCGCTTTTTGCTGGCATAGCACTTTCCCTTTTTGCCTGCAAATCCGATTTCCTTGATGTTGTACCAACCGACAGGGTTTCCGATAATTCGATTATTACCGATTCTACGTTGTTTGAATCTTACATTATCAATCGTTACATGGGCGTTCGCCTTACCGACAAAGAAGCCGAAGGCACACCTCCTGGCTTTGGTAGAGGCTTTGAGTATGCAATGTGGTCGTCGTTGACCGATGAATCTATTTATAACAACGATGACAATACTTGGCTTGTACAAAGAGGACAATTAGCTCCCGAAAATACAGGTATTGCAGGTACACTTTGGGGAAGAAGCTACCGCAGTATTCGAGAAATCAATTACGCATTGGCCAATATCTCGAAAGTACCTATGAGTGTAGGCCGTAAAAATGCGTTATCGGGCGAATTAAAATTCCTTCGGGCATTCCGTTACCACGATTTGATTAGAAACTACGGCGGTGTGGTACTCCTCAACGACAAAGTATATGAGCTAGGCGACGATTTCTCGGATGCCTCTATTTATACCAAATCGAGTATCAAAGAATGTATCGACTATACGATTGCTCAGCTCGACGAAGCTAGTAAGCTATTACCTACCGACAATAACAATACTTGGCGATTGGGCAGAGCTACCAAAGGAGCCGCTTTGGCACTAAAATCAAGATTGCTTCTGTATGCAGCAAGTCCATTGTACAGTGCAGGTACTTGGCAGGCAGCAGCAAGTGCAGCCAAAGAGGTAATCGATATGGGAAAATATAGCCTTTTTACCAGTGGTTATGACAAACTATTCTTGACTGCCGAAAACAACCCTGAAATTATTTTTGAAAGATTATACACACAAGGAGCTCGTCATGTATGTTTAGAAATTTCAAACGGCCCCAATAGTTATGGTGGCTGGGGCGGTAATGTTCCTTTGCAAAACTTTGTAGATTCTTATGAAATGGCCAATGGTAAACCTATTACTGACCCTGCTTCTGGCTATAATCCACAAGACCCTTACAAAAACCGTGACCCTAGATTTTATATGACTGTACTTTATAACAATGCTAGTTATAGAACCAACACGATACAAAGTTTTCTTCCAGGTGGAAAAGATAGTAAAGATGGGCCATCTAACTGGAACACATCTAAAACAGGGTATTATCTGAAGAAATTCATGAACGATAACTTACCTATTGATAACCCTTGGGACATAGCAGGGACACAACCTTGGATTTATTTTAGATATGCCGAAATATTACTCAATTATGCCGAAGCACAAAACGAGGCCGTTGGGCCAGACCAAACCGTTTACAATGCCATCAATACTGTAAGAAGTAGAGCAGGAGTAAATATGCCAGCTTTGCCAAGCGGCCTTTCTCAGGCACAAATGCGTGAAGCAATTCGTCGTGAGCGTCAGGTAGAATTAGCCTTTGAAGAACACCGTTTTTATGATGTTCGTCGTTGGAAAATTGCCAATGTTACCGAAAACGTTCCAGCGTATGGTATGGAAGTAGTAAAAAGCGGCAATACCTTGGTGTACAACCGAAAGGAGGCTCTTTCTGGCCGCCATTTTGAAGAAAAACATTATTTTCTTCCTATTCCAAGAGCCGAAATTCAGGCTTCTAACGGAAAGTTAACCCAAACAAACGGATATTAAGTTGAGTAGTAAAAGCACCTTTCATTCCTTCAGAGTGGAAGGTGTTTTGCTAAACAACTCAACAACAGTATTTTAGCACGAAAACTTCACTATTTTTAATGGTAAACATTCTATAAATTCACTCTCTATGTTAAAAAATAAATATCTATTAACTTTTTATTTTACTTTTTTAGTGGGCAGTGTCATTGCTCAGAATCACACAAAAACGTCCAAAAAGCCCCTTGAAGTTACGATTGAGGCAACTAAGGTTTTCCAGAAAATAGAACATTTTGGAGCATCTGATGCTTGGTCGTGTCAGTTTGTGGGCAATTGGCCCGATGCCAAAAAAAATGCCATTGCCGACTTGTTATTTAGTCAAGATACCCTTACCAACGGACAGCCCAAGGGGATAGGGTTGTCGCTATGGCGGTTCAATATTGGGGCAGGAAGTACCGAACAAGGCGACCAAAGTGGTATCAAAGACGAATGGCGAAGAGCTGAGTCATTTTTGACCAACGACGGTACATACAACTGGGGGCGGCAAGCAGGGCAAGTGTGGTTTTTGGAAGCTGCCAAAAAACGAAACGTTGATAAGTTTTTGGCTTTCACCAATTCGCCTCCTGTACAATTTACTATCAATAAAAAAGCATTTGCCACAGCAGGACAGTCAAACCTTGGAGCAGACCAATTTGATAATTTTGCTACTTTTTTGGTTGATGTCACCAAAGGAATACAACACAAAACTGGAATTATTTTCGATTATATCAGCCCCGCCAACGAGCCTCAGTGGGACTGGAGCGATGGCGGACAAGAAGGAACTCCCTTTCATAATCATGAAATTGCCCAAATCACCAAAACCCTCAGTACTAAGCTAATACAAGCAAAACTTCCTACCAAAATCAATATTGCTGAAGCTGGGCAGCTCGATTTTTTATATTCTGCTCATCAAAAGGCTTCTAGGGGCAATCAAATTGACGCATTTTTCAAAGCCGATTCGCCTAGCTATATTGGCAATCTGCCCAATGTTACCAATGCTATTTCGGGACATAGTTATTTTACAAGCTCGCCTTTCAGCGAAGCGTCGTCAAAAAGAAAACAACTAGCCGAACAAATCGCCTCTGTACCTTCACTCAGCTATTGGATGTCGGAATATTGTATCCTTGGCGATAATGCTGGTGAAATTGTTGGTGAAAAAAAAGATTTGGGTATTACCTCGGCTTTATATGTTGCAAAAACCATTCATAACGATTTGGTCAATGGCAATGCCTCGGCATGGCACTGGTGGACATCTATTTCGGCTTACGACTATAAAGACGGCTTGGTATATATCGACAAAGCCAAAACGGATGGTAATTTTTCTGCCAGTAAGTTGTTGTGGGGAATGGGCAATTTTAGCCGTTTTATCAGGCCAGGAGCCGAACGTATCGCATCGTCTATCAAAGCATCTGATACCACCAATAGCCTATTGGTTTCTGCTTATAAAGACCTTGCTCAAAAACAGTTTACGACCGTTATGATTAATACTGGCGACACTCCTATAACAGTAAAAATAGCCGTAAAAAATCTACGTATCAAAACACTCAGACCATTTATTACATCGTCAAGCTCGGATTTAGCACCCAATTCGCCCATTGGTATTAATCAGTCGATCAATATTCCTGCCCGCTCTATCGTAACATTAGTGGGTAAAATTGGATAGGGTTGTAGATGCTAGCAGTATTCTATAAAGATAGACCATTATTCTTAATATAGCATAATAGGGTGCAATCGTTGTGGTTGCACCTACTATACAGCGAACAATTTAAGCTCTTTTTACCACAAAAACGGATTAAATAAAAAACAAGCATTTATAATTCGGCACACTCTGATAAGTATCTATTTACCCAATAATCCCTCCATTAATACCTCACCATTTACAAGCTCACCATTGGTAGTTTCTAGCAAATATTTACAATAGAATTATGTTTATACTCGAAAAAATTGTAAGTTTTCACGAAAGTGTATTGTTTACAATTGAATCGTGAACGATTCAATAAAGCCTCGTGTTTTTACACCATTAACAATACAAAAAAATGGCACTATTAGAAGATTTACAGTGGCGATACGCTACTAAAAAGTACGACTCTACTCGCAAAGTTGCGGAAGAAAATGTAAACAAAATTATTGAAGCAGCACGTTTAGCACCAACATCGTCGGGGCTTCAACAATTCAGAGTATTAGTAATCAGCAATCAGGAATTAAAAGAGAAAATTGTTCCTATTGCTTTTGACCAACAAATCGTTGCTGATTGCTCGCATTTATTGGTATTTGCAGCATGGGACAAATACACCGAAGAGCGTATAGATTCCATCTTTGACCGTACTACCGAAGAGCGTGGTTTGCCCAAAGGGCGATTTTCTTCATATACCGACCGCTTAAAGGCTATTTACCTTACTCAAACAGCTGAAGAAAATTTTGCCCATACCGCCCGACAATCGTATATCGGTTTTGCTCTTTCAATTGCACAAGCAGCCGAATTGAAGATTGATGCAACTCCTGTTGAGGGTTTCAATAACAGTGCTTTGGACGAGCTTTTGGACTTAGGAAGTAAAGGGCTACGCAGTGTAACTTTATTACCGATTGGCTATCGTGATGCCGAAAATGATTGGCTGAGTGGCATGAAAAAAGTAAGAAATCCCCAAGAAGAATTTGTTATTGAATATCGCTAAGATACCCGAATCACAAAAAATACCCCTTCATGCGTTAAATCCATGAAGGGGCGTTTTTTTAGCTATTAGCAACAAATGGAGCTTTTTGAATAAAAGTGGTAGTTGATAATTGTTCTACAAGAAAATAGGCCAAATCGGTTGCACTAATTTTGTCGCCAAGGCAATCTTCTGTACTGATTTTTACCAAATACCTTTCGGCTGTTTGCTCAATTAGAGGCAGTCTTACCAAAGTCCAATCTACATGGCTATCGACCAATATTTGATATTCGTCCTGTTTGTTTTGGGTAGAAACAGGGTAATTATTTTTCATCCATTCAGTACCAAACATCGTTTTGGGGCTTTTTTTGTCGAAAGGCGTATCTACATTAAGCCCTGTAGTTACAATATACCGCCGAATATGCCATGCTTCCATACCCTGCAAAATATGTCGAGTTGCCTCACTAAATAGCGTAGGCTCACTGGCAGGAATACCCAACCCTAATGTACTAATTACCGCCCGACAGCCTTCAAGGAGCTGATAAACAGTATGATAGTCTTGTACATTGCCGTAAACAATTTCGATAAGAGGGTGATTGATAGAAAGATGGTTGGGATTTCTGACGAGCATTTTGATAGAAATACCCTCATTGATGAGCTGTTGAACAAGATACTTGCCCGATTTACCTGTACCGCCAATAACGGCTACTTTTATATGATTTTGCATTGGATTTCTTTATAAAATTTTGAAAACGAAATAGTAATCCGTATTTACTT
This sequence comes from Flectobacillus major DSM 103, assembly GCF_000427405.1. Lineage (NCBI taxonomy): Bacteria > Pseudomonadati > Bacteroidota > Cytophagia > Cytophagales > Flectobacillaceae > Flectobacillus > Flectobacillus major. The sequence goes on along the minus strand of NZ_ATXY01000004.1, from coordinate 94,753 downwards.
TAATCAGTAAATCGGATACACAGCTATTGCTGAAACGTCATCGGTATGTTATAAAGAGAGTCTAATACCACAAAATTATATGATTGAGGATGATTACACAAGTATTTCTAATTTTACATAATAGGCTATTAGCCAAACACATTGATGTACTGTGACAATTGTGATTGCAGGCTATTTTACGATACATTAAAAAACTATCCTCCGATTGCCCCTGGTATCAAAAGCTACAACCTTTAGTGTTGTTTTGGGTAATGTAATTTTGCGAGACGACTGCGATAAATATGAGCTTCCATAGTTTAACTCATAACGATAGGTACGCCCCGATGTAGTTGTAACTATCCAATAACTGTCTAGTGCCTGAGCTTGTACAACCTTGGCTGAAGTTCCTTGGAGCTGATGCACAGCCAGTTTATTATTATTTTGAACGGTAACTACTATCGGTTGGTTGGTATTTGAGTATAACTGTGCCATCCCTTTAGCATCGCCTTGTACATAATAACCACTCGTAGCAGTACTTGTTGGGCAAAAATCACCTTTTCCATTACCCAATAAAAGTAAACCACTAAAAGCATCGTAGCGTCCAGTAGTAGACTCTGTACTCCACGAATTGCCCGACAGAAGAATATCTAAATACCCATCAGCATTATAGTCATTCACTAGTATGCCAAAAATAGGAGCAGTTTGTGCTACTTTGGGTAAAGCTTTTATTTTGAATTTACCAGCCCCTAAGTTTTCGAGATAAACACTTTCAAAAAAAGAAGCTTTGGCCTGATATGCTCCTTTAAGTTCTTTTTCAGAGAAAATAGACGTTAGTGTTGCTTGGGCATAATCAGCATACTGAGGAAATTTTTTTCGCAGAAAATTCATTTGATTCGTCATCTCATCTCTTGTATGTACTGGCACTAGCTGGTTTTCGACATAGTGACAAATAATAGGGTCGGTTGTTCCATTTTGGTCAAAATCACTTGCCAAAATAGTCAAGGGTTTTTCGGCCGAAGCTTTCCATTCGTGATTATTCCCAAGGTTGCCTAATACATAGTCAATATCGCCATCTTGGTCAAAGTCCCCTTGATTAATACTATTCCACCAGCCATTGGTAGGTTGAAGATTGGTTTCGATTTTTTGTAACTTTCCATGTATATTTCTCAAAAAAGTAATAGGCATCCATTCGCCAACAACCATCAAGTCTACCCAGCCATCAGCATCAAAGTCTGTCCAAAGGGCATCAGTAACCATACCGATTTGGTTGAGAATAGGAGCAACTTTATTATTGACCATCACAAACTTTCCTCCTTGATTTTCCAAGATAAAACTAGCGGTAGGCAAGGGGTATCGAGCGGGGCTTAAATACCCCCCAACAAATAAGTCGAGGTCGCCATCACGGTCAAAATCACAAGCTTTTACACCCGACCCACTCGACGAAATACGAGGTATTGCCTGTGGATGATGAGTAAAATGACCTTTTCCGTCGTTTAGATAAAGCTTGTCGAAATAATAAGGCGAATCGGTATCAAACTCGTTGCTGCCAGTGGCTATGTACAAGTCGAGGTCGCTATCATTATCGGCATCGAATAATAATGTACCCATATCTTCCTCATATTTGGTTACTTCAGAAAGCTTTTGTTGCTGAAAGCCATGGACTTGCTGCATAAAGAATACCCCTGAGTGGTTATAGCCCCCACCAACAAAAAAGTCGTCTTTGCCATCGCCATTGACATCACCAACGGCCAATCCTGTGCCTTGCTGTGACAATAAATGAGGCAATAATGGTTGTATTTTAAAGTCGATATAAAGCTCATCGATATGCTTATAGTGAATATGTTGTTGCTGGGAGGCTTCTATGAAAAGCGGCTTTGCCGTAATAGGTGGAGCAACGTGAGGTGTATGAGCATCCCCAATATTGAGGGTGATAGTTTGGTTACTTACTATGTTTTTTCGGATTTCTACCTTTTGATTTGGCCAAGTAATTTTGACAGAATCTAGCTTGGTAATATTGCCTAAGCCAAAGTGAAGTGTATTTTCAACGGTCGACTCGTAGCCTCGGTACGGCGAATGCTCGGTAGTTTGATGTTGGTTTTTGTAGTAAATATCTACTTTAGCTCCAAAACCAAAACGGTTTTGAGCTGTACCTTGTAATTTAATTCTGAGAAAATGATTTTTGTGTAGACTATTGGCTCGATTTTTATAGATAAAAGCCTCTTGGTCGATATTGTTGATAGCCAAATCCAAATCGCCGTCGTTATCAAAATCGGCATAAGCTGCACCATTAGAAAAAGACGCTTTATTAAATCCCCAGGCCGCCGATTGATTCGTAAAAGTAAGATTTCCTTGATTGTTTTTGAAAAGATAATTGGTTAGTTCTGGCCCTTTAATACTATTTAGGGCTTTCATGAGTGCATTGTTGTTGGTATTGCCCTTCTGATATTCGGCCATTCGATAGGCTACAAAATCACGGTCGGTAATATCTTTTGGAAAACCATTGGTAATAAGTAAATCTTTGTAACCGTCGTTATCATAATCGGCAAAAAAAGCACTCCAGCTCCAATCGGTACTATGCACACCCGCCATTCGTCCGATTTCACTAAAACTAGGCTGCCCATTTTCGGGATTTATCCCGTTGTTATGCTGTAGTGTATTTCGCATAAACTGTGGAAAATAGCCATGACGTAGTTCGGACAAATGCCTATCGTAGTTCATAAGTCCAATCATATTTTTGCGACGAGCCTCACTTTCGGGGAGCATGTCTAAAGTTATAAAATCTACTAAACCATCATTGTCAATGTCGGCGGCATCGTTGCCCATAGCCGAATAGCTTTGATGCCGAAAATAATGCGTTATTTCGTCTACAAATCGCCCATTTTTTTGATTGATATATAGGTGGTCGTTTGATAAATAATCATTTGACACATAAATATCAGGCCAATTATCCTGATTTATATCAACCACAGAAACGCCTAACCCATAGCCTTCTAGCATAATCCCAGCCTCTTTTGAAACATTGGTGAAGGTAATTTGCTTCTGAGCATTGGGGCCATTGTTTCGATATAACCTATCGGTACTTTGTGCCGAACCATCCGTTATTTTTTCATGGATAATATTGGGGCCTATTTTTTCCATAACGTTGGTAACAAGGTACACATCGAGGTCGCCATCAAGGTCATAATCTACAAATACAGCTTGAGTGGTATGCGTTGTGTCGGCTAGGCCATATACTTGGGCTTGCTCAACAAAACGAGTATTGCCTTGATTAATATACAGTTGATTGGCACGCTGTGAAGCAGGTTTAGGGCCAGCTCGACAAACGTAAATATCTAGTAGCCCGTCGGTATTAATATCTACCATGGCAATGCCTGTTGTCCAGCCGTCGGCTGTTTGAATACCCGCTTGTTGGGTTATATCTTCAAATTGAATGGTATTGCTGTTCTCTGCACTTTTGTTGAGATATAACCTACTATTGGTCATATTTCCTCCCAAAAAAAGGTCTTCGTAGCCATCGTTATTGATGTCGCCAATACCTACACCACCGCCATTGTAAAAATATTCGTAATTGACGATATTTAATTTTTCATCTTCTTTCAGTTGATTCACAAAACTAACTCCAGTTTGGGAAGAAGGTAATAGCTCAAATAAGGTATTTTCGGGAGAAACCGTTTCTCCGAACTTATTTTGGCAGGCTATTACAGTTACAAAGACAAGCATAAAAAGCAACAAACGAGCAATCATATAAGGTTTTTTAACGATTTATATGTGAAAAACAGCGGATATCGTAGATTTCTTGATTTTTGCCCGCAAACAAAGGTTTTTGTATTTTTTTCAGAACCAACTTTTCAGGCTCTAACAATACGATAGTAAATCCTGCCAAATAACGCCCGCCATTGTCAAAGTAAACCAATGAATCATTTTCTATGATTTGATATTTCATACTTCTTTGTTCACCATCTTTCCGCATGAATACTGTACCTGTGGTATCATAATCGTACACAATATTCTCTTCAGAATCTTCGATTTTGATAGCCTGTACAAATCCATTGGTGAAATGATATACCGAATCGGCTTTCCATGCCCCCAAGATATACTCTTTTTTTATGGTTTTCTTCGGCTGACATGCCCACGAGCATATTAGCCACAAAGGAAACAATATTTTTATAAAGGAACGAACCATTAGAAAATACGCTATTAAGCGGATTAATGATAAAAGCTGTGTTTTCTTATTTATACTACGGCGTTATATAAAGCTTTCACTTTATATAACGCCGTAGTATAAATAACCTGCTATTTTATAGTTAGTTATAATTAGGATTTTGCTTTAATACGCCGTTACTCAAGTCTATTTCACGTTGTGGCAATGGGAAATAATAATGCTTAGGTTTGATAAATGTTCTACTTGGTTTAAAAGGCCCACGGTCAATTTTGTAATGGGCAACAATATCTATCAAACCCGCTTTATCCCAACGCATTAAGTCTTGATGACGCTCGTTTTCGCCTGCCAATTCTACACGACGTTCGTGCATAATATCTTTCATGGTGGCATTGGTTTTTGGAGCTAAACCTACACGTGTACGAACGGCATTGAGTTCGGTATCGCCATTTTTCCCTGAACGAATCTTTGCTTCGGCCACCAACAAATATATATCCGACGACCTCAACAAAGGAGTATTAAGCCCTTGATCCATATCGCCACTGGTAGTAAAGTCGGTATATTTTCGGAAAGCATGGCCTGTAATACGGCTCAAATCGGCAGTATATTCGGTAATACCGTTGCCTCTACGGTCTACTTTGTCGCCTTCGCTAAAGATTGAATATGCCCTTCTTGGGTCATTTTTTTCAAACTCATTCACCAAATCTTCTATGGGTTCATGAAACCCCCAGCCACCCCATGCCCCAGGTGTATGATAATAGGCAGGCGAGTTGTCGGTAGTCCAGCCAGATTTGTACTGCAAAGCGAATAAAGCTTCAGAGTTATTTTCATAAGCTGATTGGAAATTTTGGCTAAAGTCGCTTACCAATTTATATTTGCTATTACCTGTAATTTTTGTGCCCGATGCGATAGCCTTGTCCCAGTTTTGCTGATATACATACAATTTGGTTAAAAGACCATAAGCCGCCCCTGCGGTTACACGACCTGCATTTTCAGCATCATAAGATTCGGGCAGACGGTTGTCTACAGCATTGAGCAAATCAGATTCAATCTGTTTTTGAATTGTAGCCAAATCTGATTTGGCTTTGTTGAAATCCCCCGTTAAGGCATCGGCTTCCAGAATAAGCGGTACTTCACCAAAAATCAACGACAGTCTCCAATATACATAAGCACGTAAGAAATACGCTTCACCCATTACTCGACGGCGAAGAGCCTCGTCCATATTTACTTTAGGTGCGTTGATTAATACTGCATTGGCACGAGAAATCACCTCGTATTTGGTTGACCAAGTAGCCCCTATGTGCGAATTATTGGCATCGAAAGTAAACATTTCGAGAGCCGTTTCATCGGGGTGGTCACCAGCACGGTTCATGTCGTCTGAACAGTTATCGAACGTAAACTCGGTATGAGCAAATCCATCTTCATCCAATAATGGCGAGTAAATGGCATTGGTTGCCGCTACCACATCATCGGCATTTCGCCAAAACTTATCGGAAGCAGTTTGCCCATAAGGAGTAGATTCAAGCAAATTATTCTGACAAGCCGTAGCCGACACGAATAATGTAAGTATAACTAAGCATGTATGTTTTTTCATTGGTCTCTATATTTTTAGTAAACGAATTAGAAAGAAATCGTAGCTCCAGCCGTAAATGTGCGAGCCTGAGGGTACTGGGCATAATCCACGTTTTGTTGAGGATATTGTCCAGCCGAGCGATTACCTTCTGCAAAACCCAATTCGGGATTCAGCCCCGAATAACTCGTTAGGGTAAATACGTTTTGTCCTGTTACATAAACCCTTACTGTAGAGATTTTAAGCTTTTCGGTAAGCGATTTTGGTAACGTATAGCCAAGAGTAATATTTTTCAAACGAAGGAAATCTCCCTTTTCGATAAATAGGTCTGAAGTACGATAGTTTTTGTTGGGGTTAGAAGCACTTACTCTTGGAATTGTATTACTTGTACCTTCACCGTGCCATCTACCCAAGTTTTCGGCATACATATTAAATGAATAACTTGCGTCTAAACCCTGCATTCTGTCGGCGTTATAAATATCGACACCACCTACACCCAAAAAGAACAAGTTGAGGTCGAACCCTTTATACCCTAAACTTGTATTGAAGCCATAAGTAACCTTGGGTTGAGGGCTTCCCAAGATAGTCCTATCTTTGTTGTCTATCGTACCATCTTTGTTCAAATCTACAAAACGTACATCACCAGGATGAATCAAGCCTTGCGAGCGGCGAGGGTCGTTGGCCAAGTTAGGGTCGGCATCAATTTCTGCTTGTGTTTGATACAGCCCATTGGTTTTCCAGCCATAGAATGTACCATAAGCACTTCCTTCATAGGTACGAGTTACCTCTTGGTCGGTTCGGCCGTAGGTTTGCCCACCCAAGAAACTACCAGGGGTTTGTAATTGAACGATTTTGTTTTCAATAAAAGTAGCATTACCACTTACCGACAATGACAATTCGCCTAATTTTTGCTGATAGGCAAGCTCTATTTCAAGTCCTTGATTTCGTAGCTGTCCAACGTTTTGGTCTGGAATAGAGGCTTTGCCTAAAGTACCTACCGCAGGCGGAGCCAACAACATTTTCTTGGTATCTTTTACAAAATAGTTGATAGTTGTTTGAAAACGGTTTTGAAGAAAAGCCAAATCCAAGCCAAAATTGCTCATTTCGGCCGTTTCCCAACCAATATTAGGATTTGGCAAACGTCCTTGTGCCGATGCAGATGTATTTTGGTCGCCAAAAGAATAACGATACGTAGAATTAATCAAGGCCAAATATTGGAGTGAATTTACGTTTTGATTACCCAATTGCCCCCAGCCTCCTGTTACTTTCATATTGCTAATGACATTGCTTAGCTCTTTGAAGAAAGGTTCTTCCGAAACCCTCCAGCCCAACGAAAAGGCTGGGAAATAACCCCATTTGTTACCTGGAGCAAATTTTGACGAACCATCAGCACGGAAGGTGGCCGTAAGTAAATAACGGTCTTTGAATGAATAATTACCTCGTACAAAATACGATTGTAAGGCATCGTAGCTACGCCCGCCGTTGTCATCGCCCAGCGAAACTATGGTGTTGGCATATCGCATATAGCGTAATTCGGGGGCTTCGCTCGAAAAATCTCGCCCAGCCGAAGCAGCATATACTTCATTGAAGGTTTGAGAGGTATAGCCTCCTACAAAACCAATAGAATGTTCTTTGATTTTTTTGTCGAAAGAAAGAAAATATTCTTGTAAAAAAGCCCAGTTCTTTCTATTGGTAAGGGTTAATTGATTCCATTGAGTTGACCTAAATTGGTCTTCTATTTTTACTTCAAAATTGGATGTATTGGTAAAAGTGGCATCTAGTGCCAAATTAGCTCTGAGTTTTAAGCCCGATACAATTTCGTATTCGCCCGTGACACTCCCTAAAAAGCGATTTCGAGTATTGTCTTTGTCTTGATTAGCAATTGTATAGGCAGGGTTGTTGATATCGCCAAAAGCTCCTTTATCTTTGGTAGTACTATACGAGCCATCGGCATTGGTAACAGGTAAACCCGGATGAAAACGAATAGCACTCCACAACAAGCCATCCTGAGCCGATAAGGTATTGGGGGCGTTGTCGTGGGTATTGGTAAACTGCAAATTTTGACCAATCTTTAGTTTATCTGTAATCTTATGGTCAGAGTTGATTCTAAAAGTATAGCGTTCATAGGCCGATTTTTTGATTACGCCTTCTTCTTTATAATTTCCTGCCGAAATAACGAAAGAAGAGTATTTGCCACCACCTCTTAGCGATACATCAAGGTTACGGGTAGTTCCTTGTCGTAAAATTTCGTTTTGCCAATTGGTTTTTTGCGTTTGGTATTGGGTATCTGTCCAAATAGAAGGAATATCTAACCCATCGTTGGCATAGGCTTCTTGTTTGAGTTTGGCTAGCGAGCTAGCATCAAGTACCGAAATAGTTTTGAGCTGGTCCGAAACACCATAATAGCTATTAACGGTCAATTTGAGCTTATCGTCAAATTTGCCTCGCTTGGTTGTAATCAAAATAACCCCATTGGCGGCTCTTGTTCCGTAAATTGCTGAAGCAGAAGCATCTTTTAGTACATCCATCGACTCAATATCGTTGGGGTTTACGTCGTTCATACTTCCAGCTGGTACACCATCTATGACAATAAGCGGGTCGGCGTTGTTGACCGTACCAAGCCCTCTGATACGAATAGAGCCTGCATTGCCAGGGGCTCCACCATTCCGTACCACATTCACCCCCGACATTCTTCCTTGCAAAGCTTGCTGAGCCCCACCCGAAGGCAAATTTTGAATATCGCTTCCTTTTACTGCCGATACCGCCCCCGTAACATCCTTCTTTTCTTGTGTACCATAGCCTACTACTACTACCTCGCCCAAAAGCTTCATGTCGCTTTCCATGGTTATGTCAATTAATGTACGACCATTAATGGCTACCTCTTGTCTGATAAATCCAATATGTGAAAATATCAACGTTCCGTTGCCATTAGAGATATTCAGGGTATATTCGCCGTTGACATTGGTGGCTGTACCCGTATTAGTACCTTTTAGCAAAACACTTAGCCCAGGAATAGCCTCGCCTTTGTCGTCGATGACCTTCCCCTTTATGGTAAAGGCTACATTTTTCAACAACTTACTTTCATGAGCAATTTTTGAAGCCATATTATCAAATGGCGAATCTTTCGGATCATTTACCTCTAGCGATAATTCCTGTAATTCTTTGGCTTTTGCGGGTTTTATAATAAACACATCCTCAGCAGTTTGCCTAAAAGTAAGTTTGAATGGAGCTAATAGTGTTTTTAAAGCAAGGCTCAAGTCTTCGATTTGTGACCATTGGTATGAACTAACATACAGGTTGTCTAAAGCAGTAGAAGAATAGCCAAATGTAACTTTGTGCTTTACTTCTAGCTCGTGTAGGGCTTCTTTTACGAGTAAAGCTCTTTCTCTCTTTTGTACTTGTTTTACTTTATTTGCTGCAAAAATTTGTGCAGAAATAGAGTTTCTGGCAATAAGACAAAATAGAATCAGGAAGCAAATAGGACTGAAAGCCCAGCGATTGAGTAGCGTTTTCTTCATCGGCTTTTGGGGTTACTTATGTTTGTGCTTGGTTAGAAAATTGAGGTAGTCATTATTTATGAGTAGTATTTTGTGCTAATATGATTTGTTTTTTGCCTTTGTCTATTTTCAAATCATGTATTTCGCTAATAGCCATAAGCAGCAAATCCAAATCTCGTTTGGGTAGCCTAATCGTAATTCTCAACTCTTTGAGGGAATCTGCTTTGAATTTTACCTTGTACGAAAAATTTCTTTCTATAATAGAAGCCACTTCTTCGAGCGACGTATCCTCAAACATAAAAAGGTTATCTTTCCAGGTGCTATACACTTCAGGCGTAACGGTTCTTCTAATGATTTTTTCTTGTGGATTCTTAGAAACTTCTACCAATTCGCCTGGTTTCATTACCAGTGAGCGGGTATCTACATTATCAACGTGGAGTTTGATTTTGCCTTTGTTCAAGACTATACGTGTTTTTTGGGCTTGTTCTGAAACGGTAAATTCTGTTCCTAATACTTCTACTTGAAGGTGATTAGGAGTATTTACAATAAATTGTTGGTGATTTTTTTGATGAGTAATCGAGAAAAATGCTTCTCCCGAAAGTATTATTTCACGAGGTGTATTGGGTTGCCAATCTTGAGAAAATGTAATAGATGAGTTGGCATTGAGTACCACTTTCGAGCCATCGGGCAAGGTAATATTTTTGGTTTCGGTATCGCCCGTAACTATTTGCGTTGTTTGCCATTGCTTGCTTATCAAGAAATACGCCACTACCGAAATCCCTATAATGGCTAGCATAGCGGCATATTTGACAACCACATTTTTGTACCAAGGCCGAAACGCCCATACAGGCGACTGCTCTACTGGGGTAATTTCGTCTTGTATTTTCTGCCAAACTTCGTCCATAGCCGATAAAACAACGCCCGAAGGAGCTACCTGCCAGCCTATTATCAATTGCTTGGCTATTGCTATTTCTTCTTTTTGGAGAGGGTTGTCTAGCTGATATTTTTCCCAAAAAAGGGTATTTGAGGCACTGGGAATTTTAACCCATTCAATAAAATAGGTGTCGGCCGCAAACTCAATGGCGGTATATGATGAATAATCTTTCATGCTGTTTCAGTTGTAGGGATAAAGTGGCTCGATAAGCCATTTATTAAATTTGAAAGAGCAATGGAAGGATTCTCTATTTTTTACCTATCGAAAAAGAAATATTTTTTAAAATATCCTATAAACTACTAATATACAATATATTACAAGTTAAAATATTTTTCCATTCAAATAATACAATGCCAAAACGTACCAAAAATTATCATGGTCGAGTTGCTTGCGAAGCGATTCTAAAGCGGTATGAATAAGATTATAAACGGTACGTACTTTGAGCGACATCAGGTCGGCTACTTCGCTATACGACAGCCCTTCGATATATAAAAGGGTAATGGCTTCTTTTTGGCGGTTAGACAACCGGCTAATTGCCGCTTGTAATGTTACTTCTCGTTGTTGATTAGTTTGTTGGGTAATAAACTCTAGCTCAGGCGAAAATAGGGTTTGTTTATCGTCTAAATCTGCCATATAACTAACATATTGGCCTTCCAACTGGATACTTCTATAGAGTTTTCGCCTCATTACTTTCAGCAAATAAAATTTGATAGAATCGGTGTCCGATAGATTGTCCTTACTTTTCCATAATTCTACAAAAATATTTTGGATAGCATCTTTCACCATACCTTCATCATGAACGATATGAAAACCGTAGTGATACAAAATATTAAAATATGTTGTGTAAATTTTACTAAAAGCCTCTTTATCACCTGCCTTAAATCGCCCCCATAGTTGTACTTCATTAAGTTCGGCCATTATTCCATTATATATTTAAAGTTCATTATAATTTAGTATATCTACTCTTATTAACCCTCATAAAGGGTTTTTATACTTATTTGAGAGGAGCTTTTGCCAAAAAAGAAGAAGATGATGACGACTAAATTTTCAAATATAGTATAAAAAAAATGATTTTATCTATATTCTAAATTTATCGTTTTGATATTATTCGGAACAGAGTATTAAGAAATTGATTGAACAGAAAATCGTATCTTGAAGAATCATACTTAAAGCGATATAAATGGTTGTTTGGAAGGGTTTGTCAATCATCAATGCTATAATCAAACAGCATCCATTTTGACTAGTACGGGCCTTTTTCCTCTATTTTTTATCATAAAAATAATTTTTGTGGGGATTGGGCTATATAATTACACCAATGATGAAAATCTTTTTTTATAGAAAATAACTATAATATATAGTTTTGAATACCAATATATTACGCATATCAACTTTGAGTCCAAAACTGCTAAAGTCAATATACGTAATTGTATTTACTGAGTTTTTTCAAAAAAAAAGTATTTTCCTAAAACTAAAAATAACTATATTACGTATGTATGTATAGGTTGTTGTAAAAATTCAGGTGCATTTAGTGTTCTGTTTACGTCTATTATATGTACAATTTTGGCGGTTGTATTACCATAATACGTACAAACACCTAGTACATGTCTTTTTCCTCTTTGAGAAAATTTTTTACTTGCTTGGATAGTTTAATCTATGTTTACATTGCTCACGACATATTAACCCAATTTTATACTTTAGGCGGTGTATAAATTGTGGCAAAATATTGTCATCCTCAACCCAAACTACCAAGAAGAAATATCGTATCGAAGAATACAATGCCTATATCAAGTAGAGGGTTATTTGTTTAGCTAGTATTATTGGTTTATTAAAGCTCATGTTATTCTATTATTGGACATCAATAGTAATGATAACTACTATGACCAACTACTAAAAGAAACCCTCTATATTTAGACCTCCAAAAAATTTATCATAAAATACTTATCGACGATCAGCTTTTCAGCTATTTTAAAGGCTCTTTTATATCAAACAATTAACTTAAGTTAATTGTTTTAGCATCTACGAAAAAAAAAACTGTTTGGATGTAGTTATTTTTATTTTCTTTCAAAACCTCTGCATTCCTAAAAAAAACAAAGGCAAAGCACTTTAAAAGTACTTTGCCTTTGCTTTTGATATAAAGGTATAGAAATTATCAAGAACTATTAATTTACACTATCAGGAACGCTTTTATATCAAGACAATAGCCCAAGATTAGCTTCTTTAGCCCAATCCATAATAAAAAAATTATTATTCGGTCAAGAATTTTACTCCTAAAGCAAAAAACACCAGAACATAGTTTACCAAAGTGTCTATTTTTTATGATTATAAACAAATAGAGTACACAATCCTAATACCTGATTATCAGCAAATTACTTATAAAACAAACTTGTCTTGTATATCATAAATCACCATTGATTGCAGCACCTTCAACATCCAATTCTCCTTCTCCTAAAAAAATATCATAAAAATCACAGATTTATGTAACCTTTTGGTAGTGAGTGTAAATAACAGGTTGTTTATTATTTATAACTCTAATACGCTATATTATGAAACCATTTTTCACTAAATCTAAAAAAGGTTACATTCGAGTAAACCATCGTTGGTTGCCTATTACCGAAATCGTTATGTTACAAGCTTGGAAAAACTATACGTATATGTATTTTAATAATGGGCAAAAAGTACTTTTCTCCAAGACTATCAAAACATTTGATGCCTTATGTACTGAATATGGCTTTTTACGATGCCACAGGGCTTTTATCATCAATGGAAATTATTTCCTGAGCTACTCGCCTACCAATAATTATGTGGAATTAAGTTATAATTTGAAAGCTAATATTTCACGACGACGCAAAAGTGAAGTACATTATTTTCTATTGTTACGCCAAAATACGATTTGCTAGCCAGATGGCTAGAGCCCAACCTTTAAAATAGAACTCTGAGCCAATTCTATCGATGTATGAATCTAACATTTACTCCTCAACAAATTGTAACGATTATTAGAAGTGGAAACCCCAACTCTGTAGAATATGTGATAACTTTTTTGTACAAAAAATTTAAACCTATTGTAAATACTTACGTTTTTAAACATGGGGGCTCAAAGGATGATGCTAGCGACTTATTCCAAGAGGTAATTTTGACATTTATAGACCTAGTGCTTGTCCTAAAGTTTGAAGCACAATCCATGACTGAGCTACAATCCTATTTCCTTTCAATCACAAAAAACAAATGGATGAATTACCGCAAAGCGGCTATTCGCCGCTCGTATCACGAAAGTAACTCTCTGACTACAAAAGACCTTCAAGTAAACCTCATGGCTTTGCTTGAACAACGAGACTTTGCCGAACACTTTAGGCATCTTTTAACACAATTGGGGTATCCTTGCAATAGTATTTTAGAGGGCTATTATTCTGAACAATTATCCCTAAAAGAGTTGTCGGAAAAGCTCAAAATTGCATCGCCCGAAACCCTAAAAGTGAGAAAACTGAGGTGCTTAGAAAAGCTGAAAGAGCTTGTACTGAAGTACAGATTATAAGGCTTTATTATTGCAAAAAGATTCAACCATTTATCAAAATCATTATTACTATGAACCATTCCGAATCAACAAAACGCCTCGAAACAATTGAGAGATACGTTGAAGGCCAGCTAGATATACATGAAAAGGGTGTATTTGAACAACGTCTACAAAGCGATAGTACTTTACAAAAAGACTTTGATGAGTATATTCAAGTGGTGGCTATGTTTCGAAAATTGAAAATTGAAAATCGGGTTATGTCTACACTTCAACAATTAGAACGCCAAGAAACGGCTGTTTCAAAAACTATCGGAAAGCAAAATCTGTGGTATAGGGTTGTTGGAACAGCTCTGGCAGCCTGCTTGTTGTTTGTACTGTATATTTCCTTCGATTCTATTCAGTTACCAGATGTAAAAAACGATTTTTCGATTGTAAGAGATATAGATATAACGGCACTTTCAGTAGACGAAAAAAAGACATTTGGTTATTTTTATACTGGAAAAAAAGCCTTAACAGCGGGGGACTTTCAGGGTGCTATTGTCAATTTTCAGGAATTCTTGAAAAATAAAGAATTACGACCTTATTTTAGTCAAGCGGCCAAGTGGCATCTTATATTGGCATATTTGCACGACAACTCGCCTACTAAAGCACAAAAATTATTAAGCGAACTAGACGACGAAAACGATAGCTATCCTATTGGTACTGTCAATAAAATAAAGATTCGCTGGCAAATTTTTTGGCGTTCCATTTTCTAAAACCATATACAAGCAAACCCAGCAATATCAAAACCAGCAAATACCAACCTAGCGATGAAAACCGACTGGTAACAAGTGCTTGGGTATTACCAATCAAACATACATTGGCCCAAAAAAAAGGATGATTCAGTCTATTTCCTAGATTGCTGTCGGACAAAAAGTCTAATTTGGCTTGTTGTAAGGCCACGTCTTTGGGCTGCCCTTTTTGTAAATATTGAAAAAATCGAGAGGTGATAAAATCGCTTGAGGCATCTTGGGCTTGCCACTGAGCCGCCAATACCGATTGACAACCCGCTTTATAAAAAGCGTATCCTAAAGATAACACTCCCTCAAAGCGTTGTACTTTTCCGTTGGCACTATTACAAGTCGGAATCATCATTAATTGGCAGTGATTGAATGGCATTGAGCCAATTTCGTGAAAACCAAGTCTGTATTCTGTTTCGCTAGGGTGAAAATATAAGTATGAGTTACCAAAATTGTTGGTATCAGCTACTGAATGGCATTGCAAATGAATAAGAGCATATTGACGATAATGAGCTAAAAAAGCCGATTTGGTAGCTTTTTTGCCCAATAAGTCATCGTGTTTGGCATATTGCAATAATGCTGAACTGGCCAAAGCTTGTAGGGTATCGCCTTGTTGAGTAATCGTTGTTTGAGTAAATGGCGAAACATTTAGTAATGACTTTTCGGGCGTTTGAGGGCTCTTTTGAAACCCCATCAAATAACTTGCTACAGAATATTGATAACTGATGGCATAATGTTTTAGCAGATAGTCATCGCTTTTTTGTCCTGTTTCTAATAACTCAAAAGGAATATAATTGAGTAGCCCATCTCGGCTAATAGTAATACGAGTTGTATGATTTAGTATTTTTTCAAAAGGTTTAAGCAAGAGCTGGTATAGCAGTTGTGCTTGAGAAGAACTTTTATAAGAAAATATGGTTGGGTTTTTTCTGGTATCTATTAATAATGCTGACACCATTTTGCCAAGCTGAATATTATTTTGTGGTAGGTATTTCAAACTAAATTTTCCATTGGCCAATAGCCAAACATAAATACCATGATTGGCCACTACCGTATAGTTTAAGAAGGCCATATTGGAGGGAAGGTTTGCCGAAAGCTCTCTGACCGAAATACCAGCACTATTGGCCATTGGATAAGGCTTGATATGTTGATAAAGTTGCGATGTTAGTTGAATAGCCTTTAACTCACTATCATTCAGGAGGTTTTCCAGACTATCACGGGTTTTGGATTGAATAATATTGTTGGAAAGTTTTTGTCTAAAAGAAGCTGCTTTTTGATTTTCGACTATCAATTTATCATTGATTTTGAGCGATTGAGGACTCATATCGAGGTTATCATTTCCTATTTTATCGATCAGTGCAATTGCCTTTATGCTTTCTAGTATCCTAATTACTACATTGGCTCGTACTATGCTAGGAGCTTGCTTGTACCAAAGATACCCCATGGCTATAGCTTGATTGAAAACTGCTATATTTTGACTACTAAAATCAATTTTGTCGGTGTAATATGCCAACGATTTTCGGTGTTTTTCGGCCAACGCAATCGCCAAAGCAAAGGTTTTTACCACTTGTTCTAGCGATACCCTGTTGTCGTGTTGTTGGTATAGCTGGGTTAGTAGCTGAGCCTTACGGCTTAACAAGTCAAATAATACTTTTTTATCATAAATTTTATCGGAAAGGGTAGGGTTTTTAGCAAAATCGATTTGATTAAAGTTCAACACAATAGCATTGAGTCCTTGCTGCAATAGTTGTAAAGCCCGATAGGGTTGATTTTGCCATGTAAGGTTCTCGGATTTTTGTAAATATGTCAAACTTAGATATTTCCCTTTTGTTATATGATTTTCTTGAAAATAGGCTATCACCTTATTCAGATACACCTCGCTTTGGGTAATGTCGTGTAAATTTGAGTAGCAAATACCACGGTCAAAAAAAAGCATAGCTTCCTCATTTTCTATTACTTGTGGATTGTTTTCGGGTAAGGTTTTATACCAATCTATCGAGCGTTGGTTAGCTTGCAGGGCTTCTTTAAATGACTTTCGACGAATGGCATTCCATGTAATAGAAGTAAGTATATTGACTCCTTGAATGGACTGAGGTTGAGGTATTTTACGGAGGTCTATTTGTTGATACAGCTCAAAAGCCTTTTGATATTGGCCTTGTTTGTCATAAATATTGGCCAAATTATTTTTCAGAATAATCTCTATATCTTTAATTTGGTATTTTTGGCATATATACATGGCTTTTTCCAAATAGTACATAGCCTTGGTATGGTTGTATTGTATGGTCGAATAAAAAAGTTGTTCGTGATTCAGAAATTTAATGGCAGTAATGGGTACTTGGGCTATTACAACAGGGTATTTTTCTAAAAGTTGATTCCCGTATTGAAAAAAATAAAGCAACGAATCGCTCCTACCGAGTACCTCATAGTTATAAACCATATAATGATACAGCCTTAACCGAGTGGCAACATTAGAAAGTTTGGCTTGGGGTATATATCGAAGGGCTTCTTTGGCTTTGGTATTAACAGCATCTATACTGATATTATAGTACCTATCGAGCGATTCTAGTATTTTTTGGGATACCGCCAATGAATCTTTTTCGGACATACCAAAAGCAGATTTGCCTAATAAATCTATTGAAGCGAAGAAAAGACATATACTAAAAATAGTGATTAATCGTATTGTTTTCATCAAAAGCATTTAGTGTGTTTACGTACCCGAAAATAAAAGGAGTTTTCTCAATTTCAAAAGAATAGAGAAAAGCTTAATACCGACTCCTCTCGGTACTATGACACTATCACTATATTGGCAAGTAATTATAACTTTTTAAGTAGCATATCTGTAAAATATAATTTTACCTATCTTTGTATCATGACTGCATTAAAAAAACCCTTTCTTTTATCTGTTACTCCACCCTGAGTACATTTATTCTACTATTCGTTTTGGTTTGTCTGTATTTTATCTACAGATTTCTATGGCTGTATACTATTGCCTAGGCTCGATACTGAGGGGTCGAAAACAGAAAGATACAACATTAGGAATACGTATGAGTACCAAGCTTTGAGAGGAAGTAACTGATTATTTTATATTTGCTGAAAGCTCAAACGCATTGGTACATTGCTATTTTACCAACCTTAATCTTCTAATGGATTGGTAAAAACTAGACCATGCCCAACTGCTAGACATTTTACAATACAGCGTTATACCCATAATTACTTACAAATTTTTGGAAAGTACTTTTTGTTATTTTTCAATCAAGCTGCATACACATATTGCAGTGATGTGTCCTTTTGGAATATGTACAGAAAATCGAAAAAACAAGCAACAGAAGTACACAACTGATTATCAATCTATTATTTACTAAATTGCGTATTTGCTTATTCATTTAGCATACATTATATATTTATGAAACAGGTCTTAAATTTATTTGACTTCAAGCAAAAAGTAAACTACCGAATTGAAATACTGGCAGGACTCACCGTAGCCATGACCATGATTCCCGAATCGCTATCGTTTGCTATTTTGGCCAACTTTCCTCCATTGATGGGTTTGTATGCAGCCTTTATCATGGGTTTGGTAACTGCAATACTCGGTGGTCGTCCGGGTTTGGTGTCGGGCGGTGCAGGGGCAACAGTCGTTGTACTAATTACCTTGATGCAAACACATGGCTTGGAATATGTATTTGCGGCTATTGTTTTGGCAGGAATATGTCAAATCATGGTAGGACTTTTTAAGCTAGGAAAATTTATCAGACTTGTACCACAGCCCGTTATGTTTGGTTTTGTGAATGGCTTGGCTATTATTATTTTCATGGCTCAATTAGAACAGTTCAAAACAACTATTGGTGGGCAGACAATCTGGCTTACAGGAACACCCCTTTATATCATGGCGGGATTAGTAGCCCTCACGGTAGCCATTATTTTGGTTGCACCACGCATTACCAAGGCCATACCAGCATCGTTAATTGCTATTATTGTGGTTGGGCTTATTGTATTTGGTTTTGATATTGATACCAAAACTGTTCGAGATATAGCATTGGTAAGCGGTGGATTTCCGCCTTTTCATATTCCACAGATACCCCTTACTTGGAATACATTTCAAATCATTTTTCCTTATGGGCTTATTATGGCAGGCGTTGGGCTTACCGAAGGCTTGCTTACCTTGAATGTAGTTGACGAAATTACCCAGACCAAAGGCAATGGTAATCGTGAAGCCTTGGCACAAGGAACAGCCAATATTCTCAATGGTTTTTTCTTTGGAATGGGTGGATGCCCCATGATTGCACAAACCTTGGTCAACCTATCGGCAGGAGCAAGAGCCCGACTTTCGGGTATTGTGGCAGCCTTAACTATTCTATGTATTATATTGTTTGCGTCACCAATTATCGAGGCTTTGCCTATGGCTGCTTTAACAGGAGTGATGATGATGGTGGCTATTGGAACGTTTGAATGGATGAGTTTTAGGGTAATTAACAAAATGCCTCAATCCGATATTTTTGTAGGAATTTTAGTAGCTGTTATTACAGTTTGGTTGCACAATCTGGCTTTGGCAGTGCTTATGGGTGTAATTATTTCGGCATTGGTTTTTGCTTGGGAAAGTGCCAAACGCATTAGAGCCAAGAAATATATCGACGACAAGGGCATAAAACATTATGATATACATGGGCCACTGTTTTTTGGCTCGACTACCGCTTTTGTCGAAAAGTTTGATATTTTGAACGACCCCAACGAAATAATTATAGATTTTAAAGAAAGTAGAATCAGCGATATGAGTGCCATAGATGCTGTCAATAAAATTACTGAACGTTATGCCAAACTCAACAAAACCGTTCGGCTGTATCATTTAAGTGCCGATTGTAGAAAGTTATTACAAAATGCCGATAAGATTATCGAAGTAAATATTATTGACGACCCCACTTATCGGGTTGCAGAAGACTAAGCTACTGCTTCAACTTGCCAAAAGAATTACGAATGTATATAAACGCTCTATTTCTGGTACAATAAATATGGGGAGGTTAACTGCCCAAAACCCAATAATTGGTTGTACCATTTATTGTACCAAAATACAAAATACCATATATTTGTAATAACATAAGTAAACGGTATAAAACTATCCTTTTATGAAAATTGGCTATGCCCGTGTAAGTACACAAGAACAAACATTAGACCTACAAGTAGATGCTCTGAAAAAATATGGTTGTGAGTCTATTTACACAGATAAAATTTCTGGCTTGAAAGCTCATAAACCAGAATTCGAGGAAATGATGAAATTTCTTCGAGAAGGCGATACTATCGTTATTTGGAAACTTGACCGACTCGGCCGTTCTACCAAACATTTAATCGACCTAGTGGCTGAATTAGAAAAACGAAAAATCAATCTTGTGTCGCTCAACGACCCTATTGATACAACTTCGCCAAGTGGGATTCTTGTTTTTCAGATTTTCTGTGCTTTGGCCGAACACGAACGAAATATTATTGTACAACGTACCAAAGCTGGATTAGCCTCGGCACGTGCCAGAGGCCGAATGGGTGGTCGCCCCAAAGGGCTTTTACCTGCTTATCAGGCTATAGCACCTGCTGTAAAAGAACTTTATGACTCTGAAAAACAATCGACTACACAGATTATGAAGTTCTTTAAAATTGGTAGCCGACGTACTTTCTATAAAATCTTGGCCTTTGCGGGTGTACAAGTACAAGGTTTTACCAAAAAAAGAGGTCGTAGAAAAGAAGCCTAGGCTTTATTGGGGTGTTTCAAAACTATACAGGAAAGGAGCTTTATGCGATTTTCCTGTAAATTGTTTTTCATGGCGTTTCAAAATTCCCTTGGCCAACATTGCCCGCTGAAAGGTTGTTCTTCTAATTTTTTCTCCCAAAATAGCCTCATATACCATCTGGAGTTCTTTCATCGTAAAACGCTCTGGTAGTAAGTTTACACCAATCAATTTTTTGTCCAAATTATCTCGCAAAGTTTCCAGGGCTTTTGTTACAATTTGCCGATGATCGAGCATTAGTCTGGGCAGTTTGTCAATGGCATACCATTCACAGCTATCCGAAAGTTCGTCGGGTTGTGGTTTTACATCTTTATAATTAATTAAAGCATAATACCCTACCGAAATAAACCTATCTAGCAACCAATGTTCGGGCGTGGGGGCTTTGCCACTGCCTACCATAATTTGTTCCATGATTTCGGGTACATACCTCTCGACACTTCCAAATACATGAAACTGCTCTAAATAAATATTATTCAACCCTGTTCGCTCAAATAAACCACGCCTTACAGCATCGTCGAGGCTTTCATTCCGCTTGACAAATCCGCCAGGTAAAGCAAATAATTTTGTATTATGATATTCAGAAATAAGAATTTTAAGTTGCTGACCATCAAAGCCAAAAATAACTGAATCGTATGCAATATGTGCCAAAAAACCGGCCTCTTTAGCAGTAGCAATATGTGGATTAGAAGCTGTATTCATGCCCGAATATAAAAAAAAACTGTGAAATAATTGTATTTTTTAATTTTTAGCTATACTATTGTCAACAAATGAGACAATAGTATAGCTCATTACTACTAACTCCAATTATTATGAATCTCAGAACAACTTTTATTGGATTATTACTTGTGTCAACCTCATTTTTTGCCAATGCACAACATGCCGAAAACTCTTACGCTTTTCCTGTGCAAGTTCAGACTGTTAATGGTACAATCGAAGGAGAATTTGATGTTAGAACCAACATTCAAAGCTTCAAAGGTATTCCATTTGCACAACCACCTGTAGGCGATCTGCGTTGGAAAGCTCCACAGCCTGTCGCTAATTGGACAGGGGTAAAACAAACCAAAAAGTTTGGCCCAAGAGCCATTCAGCCTGCCATTTTTGGCGATATGGGTTTTAGAAGTGACGGTATGAGCGAAGACTGTCTATACCTCAATGTGTGGACACCCGCCAAATCAGCCAACGACAAACTGCCCGTATTAGTATATTTCTATGGTGGTGGTTTTGCGGCTGGCGATGGCTCGGAAGCTCGTTATGATGGCGAAAATATGGCCAAAAAAGGTATTGTAACCCTTACTGTCAATTACAGACTTAATATTTTTGGCTTTTTCTCACATCCAGAACTTACCAAAGAATCCCCTAACCGTGCCTCTGGCAACTATGGTTTGCTCGACCAACACGCTGCTCTTAAATGGGTACAGGCCAATATTGCCAAATTTGGTGGCGACCCCAAACGAGTTACTATTGCAGGGGAATCGGCAGGGTCGATTGCTGTAAGTGCCCAAATGGCATCGCCTTTGTCGAAGGGTTTGATTGCAGGGGCTATTGGCGAAAGTGGTGGCTCTATTTACCCTACATTATCGCCTGTGCCTTTGGCCGAGGGCGAAAAAATAGGTCTAGAGTTTGGGCAATCTATCGGAGCCAAAACTTTGAAGGAACTACGAGCTTTATCAACCCTCGAATTATACCAAAAATCGGCAGGAAAAAGCCTAGGAATATTCAAAACTACGATTGATGGGTATTTTCTTCCTAAAACATTACCCGAAATTTTTGAGGCAAAACAGCAGGCTATGGTACCACTTTTGTTAGGCTGGAACTCGGAGGAAATGAACTACCGTGCCCTTATGGCAGGTAAAGAGCTTACCAACGACAATTATACCCAAAAAATTAAAGAAATTTATGGCGAAAAAGCAGAAGAAGTATTAAAGTTATATCCTGCTGGCTCGCCAGAAGTAACCGAACAATCGGCTACAGATTTGGCTGGTGATCGTTTTATTGCTTATAGTACTTGGAAATGGTTTGATTTACATCGTAAAAATAGCTCTCAGCCCGTATATCGCTATTATTATTCACGCCCAAGACCCGACTTGCGTGATAGCGACTATGAATCGGCTTTGGCTGGAGGGGTTGTTAAAAAAGATAAAAATGCTCCTAAAGCCCCCAAAGCAAAAGGTGCAGTACACTCGGCCGAAATCGAATATGCTATGGGTAATTTAGCCCTCAACAAAGCGTATGCTTGGACAGAAGACGACTTCAAAGTATCAAATACAATGATGAATTTCTTCGCCAATTTTATCAAAACAGGTAATCCCAATGGCGATAAACTTCCTAATTGGCCAGCCGCCAAAAATGAAGAAAAACCAGATATTATGATTATTGATGTAGATTCTAAAGCCCAAAAAGCTGAAAATGAAGCCCGTTATTGGTTTTTGGATAAAGACTATTTGAAAAAATAAGTTCTCTTTTTTTTGTATTGAATAGCTAAAAATCAATCATATAACAAGTTATCCTATTACCTAACACACTAAAATTTAACGTCAGCTCAAAATAATAAACTCGCGAACGATATAGGCTCGCTTTATCTTCTACGAATCCATTGAGCTTTATTAACTTACCAAGCTATCTCTTTCAGAAGAGGTAGCTTTTTTTATGAATAAGCATATTTTGACCTTGAATATAAAATTTGAGGGCTATATGGTTAATTTTCGGCTACATTTTGATAATTTGTAAACATGCCTCAATCCGATAAAAATCTAATTTTACATATAATATCAACAAGCATGAGGATAGCCCAAAACAGTTTCCAGCAGATTTGGCTCACAATGTATTCTTCCCGCTTCGCTTTCTTACCGATTCACCATAACAAATAACTTTATGAAATATTTTCTAAAACTCCAAAATATCGCTTTTCTGGTTGGATGCTTACTATTTTTTGATACAGCTATTGCACAGAAAACACCTGTAAATGAGTCGGTTATAAGCCTTATTCAGTTTTATCAAGCCGATAAAGGAAATATCGAACGATTTTATACCGTGTATAATTCTCCAGAAAGAAGAGAACGTTTAAAGTCGCTTGCTCAGTCGTATCTAAAGCAGTTACAACAAGTAGATTATAATGCCTTGAATACTGGTACAAAAGTAGATTACTTGTTGATAAAGCGAGATTTGAACGAAGATATTTATCAGGCACAATTAGAAGAAACCGAGTTTAACCAACTAAAACCGTGGTTTCCTTTTGCAGATGTAATTTATACGATTGAAAAAGAAAGACGAAGAGGACTTGTTCCTGATGCACCTCGCTTGGCAGCACAACTCAACCAATGTAACAAACAGCTAGTAGATTTACAAAAAAAACTTAGCCAAGACCAAACCTTAACCAAACCATTAGCCAATCGTGGTCGATATATAGCTCGTGGCCTTCAAAATGCCCTAAAATCGGTTTATACTTTTTACAATGGCTACGACCCTCTTTTTACGTGGTGGGTTCCAAAACCTTATATACAGCTCGACAGTTTATTGAAGGAATATGCGTCTACCTTTCAGCAAAGTGGCAATGCTACTTCACAACAAAAACAAGACAAAAGTGGTATTGTGGGCAATCCGATAGGCCGTGATGAACTCAACAGAAGGTTGCGCCTAGAAATGATTCCTTACACGCCCGAAGAACTTATCGAAATAGCCAATAAAGAATTTGCGTGGTGCGATGCCGAAATGCTAAAGGCGAGTAAAGAAATGGGCTTAGGAAATGACTGGAAAGCGGCTTTAGAAAAACTTAAAAATACAGCCGTTGCTCCATCGCAACAGCCTATCGAAATGGTTAAATTATACGACCAATCTATTGCTTTTTTACAAGAAAAAGACCTTATTACAATACCGCCTCTGGCCGACGAAACATGGAGAATGATAATGATGACCCCTGAAAGACAGCTTGTTAATCCTTTTTTTACGGGTGGCGAAGAGTTCAGCGTATCTTATCCAACCAATACCATGACTCACGACCAAAAACTTATGAGTATGCGAGGCAATAACCCGCATTTTTCGAGGGCTACGGTACATCACGAACTTATTCCGGGCCATGGCTTACAGGAATTTATGACCAATAGATACAAAACATACCGCCATTTTGAAACACCATTTTGGATAGAAGGCTGGGCTTTGTACTGGGAAATGTTACTATACGATTTGAAGTTTCCTCGTTCGGCCGAAGACCGCGTAGGAATGCTCTTTTGGAGAATGCACCGTTGTGCAAGAATTATCTTTTCGCTCAATTATCATACAGGGAAATGGTCGCCACAAGAATGTATTGATTTCTTGATTGACCGTGTTGGCCACGAACCCGCCAATGCAGAAGGAGAAGTAAGGCGCTCGTTTGTAGGTGGTTATGACCCACTTTATCAAATCGCCTATATGATAGGTGGGCTACAAATCAGGGCTTTGAAAGACGAATTGGTACTTACCAAAAAAATGACTTATAAACAGTTTCACGACCAAATTATGCAAGAAAATATGTTGCCAATTGAGATGGTTCGTGCAATATTAACTAACCAACAATTACCTAAAGATTATCAAACAAACTGGCGTTTTTATTCATTAAAATAATCACTTATGAAACATATATCAATAATAGGCGGGGGTATTGTGGGGCTTAGCTCGGCTTATTATTTACAAGAAGCAGGCTACCAAGTAACGGTTTTTGACAAAGGAGATTTTACAGATAACTGTTCTTTTGGCAATGCAGGCTATGTATGTCCTAGCCACTTTGTTCCATTGGCGGCTCCGGGTATTGTGTGGCAGGGTATCAAATGGATGTTTAACCCAATGAGTCCATTTTATGTAAAGCCGTCTGTCAATAAAGCCTTGATTAACTGGGGCTTGAAGTTTATGCAAAGTGCTAATACCCAAAATGTAGAAAATGGAGCTATTCCATTAAGAGACATTTCGTTGCTGAGCCAAAAAGCTTTTGAAACATGGAACAACCAACAATTATTTGATTTTAGTTATGAGCAAAAAGGCATGTTGGAGGTTTTCAAGACCGAGCCAGTAGCTGCTCATGCTCATCATACCCTCGAAAAAGCCCATGAATTGGGGCTTGATGTAACTTATTTAAACAAAGAACAGTTACAGGCACTCGAACCTCAAACACCTATCAATGCCATTGGGGCATTGCAGTTTAACTGCGATACGCATGTATATCCCAATAAATTGATGAAGGCTTTGTACGAATACCTTCAAGCCAAAGGGGTTGTCTTTAAAGCGAATGAAATCATTATAGCTTTAGACAAAAAAGATGGGCAAATCACAAGTATTAAATCCTTAAAAGGGCAATATCCAACCGATACCGTTGTAATTGCGGCGGGTTCTTGGAGTCGTGAATTGGCTGAATTACTTGACATCAGCCTTCCTTTAATGCCTGGAAGGGGGTATTCGATTACCCTCGAAAATAGCCCTTACCATATAAACCACCCTATTATTTTGGCCGAAGGACGTGTAGCATTAACACCTATGGATGGTAACAAAATACGCATGGGAGGCACAATGGAAGTGGTAGCTACCACAACACCCCCCAACTATGCTAGGGTAAAAGGTATTTTAAAATCGGTTAAAGATTTCTTACCTGCATTTGATATTGCCATGCCACAAGAGCAGGATATTTGGTATGGATACCGCCCATGCTCGGCCGATGGGCTTCCGTATATTGGTAGAACAAAACAATATAAAAATGCCATTATTGCTACAGGACACTCTATGATGGGCTTGAGCCTTGGACCTGCCACAGGCCAATTAGTAGAGGAAATTATCAGCGAAAAACAACTAAGTATTGATATATCGGCATTTAACCCTCAACGATTTGATTAATCAATATATGGGGTAATATCTGCCTATATGTTGTCAATTACTAGGCATTTATTCGTGTTATTTTCTTGCATTTTTGTATTAATTCACCACCTCAAAAAAGGTGGTGAATTTGCTTAAAACAGCTTCAACCGTTTTACCAATCGTTTATTTTCTATGAAAAATTATATTTTAGCTATAGTAATATGTACTTGTTGCTGCCTCAAGCCTTTGGCACAAAACTATACGCCCGAAAAGGCCGACAAACGTTTTAAAATTCAACCCAAAGTTGGTCTTAAAGCATATTCCTTTAACCTTGGTCAGGTAGAGTTGCTTGGTGATTCGCCTTTCAAAAATGCTATGGACAAAGATGCGGCCTATTTGCTGAGTGTCGAGCCAAAACGCCTTTTACACCGTTTTTATGCCAATGCGGGCTTGCCAACACAAGGAGCTGTATATGGCGGTTGGGAAAGCGAGGGCTTGTCTGGCCATACTCTTGGGCATTATCTTTCGGCTTGTGCTATGATGTACGTTTCTACCCATAATCCAGCATTCAAAAATCGGGTAGATTTTATGGTTACAGAATTGGCCAAATGTCAAAAAGCACGCAAAACTGGCTATGTTGGGGCTATTCCAAAAGAAGATACTCTGTTTGCTCGTGTTGCCCGTGGCGATATTAAGTCGGGTGGGTTTGACCTCAACGGCGGCTGGAGTCCGTGGTACACCGTACATAAAGTAATGGGAGGGCTGATTGATGCCTATTTGTATTGCAACAACAAAACAGCTTTAAAAGTAGTAACAGCAATGGCCGACTGGACAGGCAATACTATCAATCACCTTTCGCCTGAATTATTACAAAAAATGCTAAAATGTGAATATGGCGGTATGGCCGACGCTTTGGCCAATATTTATGCCATTACTGGAAACCCTAAATACCTAGATTTGTCATACAAATTTTATGATGACTTCGTTATGGTGCCTTTGTCTCAAAAAATTGACCCAATGGCAGGTAAACACGCCAATACCAATGTACCAAAAGCCATAGCTAGTGCCCGACAATATGAACTTACAGCAAAAGAATCAGACAAAACCATTGCTTCTTTTTTCTGGGATATTATGGTACACAACCACAGTTATGTAATTGGTGGTAATAGCAATTATGAATACTGTACCGAGCCTCATAAACTAAACGACCACCTCAGCGACAATACTTGCGAAACTTGTAATACCTACAATATGCTCAAATTAACTCGTCACTTGTTTTGCTGGCAACCTAGCAAAGAACTTGGCGACTATTACGAAAGGGCTTTGTACAACCATATTTTAGCGTCGCAAAACCCCGCCGATGGCATGATGTGCTATTTTGTCCCTTTAAGAATGGGTACCAAAAAAGAGTTTAGCGACCCTTTCAATACCTTTACTTGCTGTGTTGGTAGTGGTATGGAAAACCATGCAAAATATACCGAAAGCATTTACTTTGAAGGGGCAGATGGTAGCCTTTATGTTAATTTATTTATTCCTTCAAAACTGACTTGGCAAGAAAAAGGGATTACTTTTACCCAAACAACCCAGTACCCAACACAAGGAAATACCCAATTTACTTTCCAAACTCACAAGGCTCAACGTTTGGCTTTGCGTATCAGAAAACCTTGGTGGGCTACCAATGGCTTTGAAATAACCGTAAATGGCCAAAAAATAGCTGCCCAAACCGACGAAGCAGGCTATTGGGTAATTGATAGAACTTGGCAAAATAACGATAAAGTACAAATCGATATGCCGATGTCGGTATACACCGAAAGTATGCCCGACAACGCCAATCGTATTGCTCTTTTGTATGGCCCATTGGTATTGGCGGGTCAGCTTGGCACACAAAATCCCGACCCTGTTTATGGTATTCCTGTATTGTTGACCGACGACAAAAAGGCTGGTAATTGGCTAAAACCTGTAGTTAATCAACCACTAACTTTCCAGATGCAAAAGGTAGGAACACCTTTCGATGTTACCTTGATTCCTTTCTATCAGTCAAATCAACAACATTATAGCGTTTACTGGGACTACTTTACCAAAGACGAATGGGAAAAACGCAAGGCTGAGTATGAAGCCGACAAAAAACGCCAGCAGGAAATAGAAGCTATGACTGTAGATAATTTTAGAATTGGCGAAATGCAACCCGAACGCGACCACAATTTAACTGTAGACGGCGAATCGTATGTAAGCGATGCCCTAGGTAGAACAGGCCGAGAAGTACGTAAAGGGGGTTCTTTTTCTTTTGATATGAAAATTGCCAAAAATACCAATAATACATTATTATTAAGCTACTTAGGCGATGACAAAGGGCGTTGGTTCGATATTATTGTTGACGGAAAAACTATTGCTACCCAAGAATTACTGGGCGGTACAACAGGGAAATTTTTTGATATTGAATATAGTATACCCTCCGATTTACAAACCGACAAAGAGAAACTCAATGTAACTATCAAGGCTCATACAGGCAAAACCGCTGGACGTGTTTTTGGAGCAAGAATTATCAAAAAATAAACCAACAAACATGAATCATCCCGAATTTTAGGTAATATTAAAAGAGACCCCTATTTGTGTTCGTTGTGGTTGATAAGGTCGTCAAGTGAACATTGGTGAAGCTTATCAATTGCTCAAATGACAAAAAATGAGTGAGTATTCATAACAAAGGCGTTCGAAATTAGTTGTTCGAACGCCTTTGTTATATTAAATATCATGACACATCTTTAGCCCCAAAGCATTGCGTCTTTACTGGTGAAAATCATATTCAAAAATAAACACTCGTTACTAAATTTGGGATAACAGATGTTGTTGGCTTTGAGAATATACTTCTGATATTCGGCAAGATATGAATACCAAAAGTCATTTAGCTTTCTACGAAAAATGATATTCTTCGGTACTTCTAAAATAACTTTCTACATATTCGCTTGGTGATTTTCCTTTTACCCGTTTAAAAATCCTATTGAAGTTAGTAATACTATTAAAACCACAACTGTAAGCCACATTGGCAATTCCCACGTGCGACTCATTGGTCAGTTTTTTACAAGCTTCATTGATTCTTACCTCATTCAAAAATGACAAAAAAGTATGTCGTGTATGTTTTTTGAAATACCGACAAAAAGCATGAGGAGTCATATGAGCCTTATTGGCGGCATCTTCCAAGGTAATAGGCTTTTCGTATTCTTGAATAATAAAATTATAAATATTACTCATTCTAAGTCCTTCGTTTTCGCTGTAGAGCTTTGGACGAGAACCCGCCGAAAGAGGTTCAAGGCCAGAAAGGCTACTTACCAGCTTGAGCAAATCCATAAAATGTATCATTTGCTCGATAGAAGTACTTTTTTTGATGAGTATCATTTTGTTAGCAATTTCCATCACCTTGTCAGACGGTATCTTAAAGCCATTGGCATTTTGTTGTAAAAACCGTTTGATATTATTGATTTCGGGTAAATTCAACAACGAACTTAATGGGCCATTGGGATTAAAAAACAGAACCGTTGCTGTAATTTTTTTCTTGCTTTTGGGCAAAAAATAAACAGGGTCACTTTTAAAAATATGAGGCTGATTAGCTCCTAACCAAAATATTTCATTGGATTTGAAAGCGTGCATATTGTTGTCAGCAATCAGCGTACCTTCACCTTGCTGAATCCATGTTAGTTGTATTTCCTCATGTCTGTGTAAATGCGGGTAAAAATACGGCAATACATCTTTTTGAACAATGATAGTCTTATCATGAGGTACTGGAATGGTAAATGGTAATACTTTCATAAGTAAAAGAGCAAATTGGATGATTAAAAACCAGAAAATAAGTTGCTATTAATCAAACAATTACTTACTTTCTGACCACCAAAAACGGTAGTAAATAATGACAACTTAGTAGTAATAACATCAAAACCCAAGCACCTGTATTTGAACACATCAACGCCATCAATCGCTCACTTACTTATTTGCTTTTGCCTGTGTTTTAATGACATGAAAATATAGGGTTAGTATAATATAAACAACTTTATAAGAGGATAATTTAAAAAGTGGTTAATATCTGCACATTGTATAGCAAATTATGATTAGTACTTGTGCATATTGCTAATATCAAGCTATACTTCAGTCAAATAACGATAATATAATATTGGTAAGTCTATAGAATATACGATTAAGATGCTCAATATGTGTTTTTACTTGCTTGTTTTGGCACTAAATTCCCCTAAATATTTTTTAAATAGGTTAATATTAGACTATAATTGATTAAAAATTAAGATTTTATAGGCATTTGTTTTAGGTAATTTTGAAAAAAAACAATAATAAAATATGGCAATCAATTGGAAAGGGGTATTTCCCGCGGTTACGACAAAGTTTGGTGAAGACGACCAACTCGATTATGACTTATTCGACAAAAATTTACAATTTCAAATAGCTGCAGGTGTAGATGGAATCATCCTTGGTGGTACTTTAGGTGAGTCGAGTGTTCTAAGTTTAGAAGAAAAAGGCGATTTAGTAAAATTCACCGTAGAGAAAGTAGCAGGCCGAGTTCCTGTAATCTTGAATATTGCAGAAGGTGCTACTCGCGATGCTATCGAATTAGCTCGTTTGGCCGAAGAATGGGGAGCAAAGGGCTTGATGATGCTACCGCCAATGCGTTATAAATCTGACCACCGTGAAACCGTTGAGTATTTTAAGGCGGTAGCCAATTCTACTTCTTTGCCTATCATGATTTATAACAACCCTGTTGATTATAAAATCGAGGTTACCCTAGATATGTTCAAAGAATTGGCAGCTTGCGAAAACATTCAAGCTGTAAAAGAATCCACTCGTGATTTGACCAACGTTACACGCATGAGAAATCTATTTGGTGATAGGTTCAAGATTCTTTGTGGAGTAGATACTATTGCGATGGAGCAGTTGGTAATGGGTGCCGACGGTTGGGTTGCGGGTTTGGTTTGTGCTTTTCCAGCCGAAACAGTAGCAATTTATAAACTTGTAAAGGCTGGGCGTTATGAAGAAGCCATCAAAATATACCGTTGGTTTATGCCTTTATTAGAGTTAGATATTCATCCAAAATTAGTACAATATATTAAACTTGCCGAAGCTCGTGCTGGTATTGGTAGCGAGGCAGTACGTGCCCCAAGACTTACTTTGGTTGGTGAAGAAAGAGAAAGATTATTGACCCTTATTGATGGAGCAATTGCTGTTCGTCCAACTTTGCCAGATTATCATTCAATCGAAATATAAGGTGTTATTGGGAGGCTATTTCTCAACAACTCATTAATTTATAGATAATTACATGTCATCATATCAATCAATAGTATCGGAGGCAATGACGCTAGCACAAGAGGCTTTTGAGATATATCAAAAGGTTTCGGGTAAAAAGCGAGCTGAATTTTTGGTAGCCATTGCCGAGGAAATAGAATCCTTGCGTGACGCTTTAGTAGCTACTGCTCATCAAGAAACTAATTTGCCTTTTCCTCGCCTCAATGGTGAGATAGGACGTACAACTGGCCAACTAAAAATGTTTGCTCAGCTAGTAGCTGAAGGCTCTTGGGTAGAAGCTACTATTGATTCGCCCAATGCCGAACGTGTTCCCCCAAAACCCGATACACGCAAAATGCTTGTTCCGATTGGGCCAGTAGTAGTATTTGGAGCTAGTAATTTTCCATTTGCTTTTTCAACTGCTGGTGGCGATACCGCCAGTGCTTTGGCTTCGGGGTCGTCGGTGGTTATCAAAGGCCATTCGGCTCATGCTCGTACTTCTGAATTGGTATTTTCGGCTATTCAAAAAGCCATAAAGCGTTGTGGATTACATCCTCAAACGGTACAACATCTTTTGGGTGCAGGTGCTGAAGTGGGGCGTGCATTAATCCTGCATCCCAATACTACAGCTGTAGGTTTTACAGGTTCGCAAGCGGGTGGCAAGGCTTTACAAAGCTATGCACAACAACGTGAAATACCGATTCCTATATATGCCGAAATGAGTAGCATTAATCCTGTGGTACTATTTCCCGAAACTTTGACTCTTAACGCTGCCAGTTTGGCCAAAACCTTTGCAGGTTCTATTACCTTGGGTATGGGACAGTTTTGTACAAAACCAGGGTTGTTATTTGCTATTGAAAGCGAAGGGCTTAGCTCTTTTATGGCTTATTTACAGACCGAAATCAGCCAAGCTCCATTGCACAAAATGTTGCATTTGGGTATTGCAAAAGCCTATAATACAGCAGTAGAAACAATGGTACAGCAGGCTGGTGTGGGGGTTGTTACCAATACTCGTACATCGGACGACGAACAAACGCCTTTCCCTACTATTGCCAAGGTGAGTTCAAAAGCTTTTATTGCAAACCCAACTTTACACGAAGAGGCTTTTGGCCCTTATGCTTTGATTGTTGTTTGTGAAGATAAAAACGATTTGGCGAATACCCTAAAAAATCTAAAAGGACAACTCACAGCAACTTTAATGGCAACCGACGATGATATTAAAAATTATCAAGAAATAGTAGCCTTACAAACCTCATTGGCTGGACGTGTCATATTGAATGCTCCTCCTACAGGTGTCGAGGTAACCGCAAGTATGGTTCATGGAGGAGCATATCCTTCTACTTTCGATGCCAAATATACTTCTGTAGGTACAAGTGCTATTAAACGTTGGGTAAAACCGATTTGTCTACAAGGTTTTAGAGACTGGATGCTACCAGATGAACTAAAAAATGATAATCCGCTCAAAATTTGGCGTATTGTAGATAATGTATTCCAACAGTAAAACCCTGTATTAGGGTGAATTGATGAGGAGTGTGCAAAAGAATTGTGAGTTGTTAATTAGTTGCGTATTATCATTAAAATAAAATTGTTGTAGTGGTAACTCTTACGGTTACCACATTCAAAATGGCAACCGTAAGAGTTACCACTACACGTTAAAAAACAATGAATAATAACTCTTTTGAACAAGATAAAAACTTTTGTACAGCCCTAGTTGTTAATCACTAATTCACCCTAGTTTGTTATAGTTAATCACGTGCCATGGCACATAAATACTATCCATTTGAAAAAGACTTTTTTTTGTATAGATGCCCATACTTGCGGAAATCCTGTCAGATTGGTGGCGGGTGGTGGCCCTAACTTAATAGGTAATACCATGAGCGAAAAACGTCAATATTTCTTACAAAATTACGATTGGATAAGAAAAGGGTTGATGTTTGAGCCTCGTGGTCATGATATGATGAGCGGTAGTATTTTGTACCCACCACACAATCCCGAAAACGACGTAGCAGTTTTGTTTATTGAAACAAGTGGTTGCCTTCCTATGTGCGGACACGGTACTATTGGTACAATTACAATTGCAGTAGAGGAAGGCTTGATTGTTCCTAAAACAGCTGGCAAAATCAGAATGGAAGCTCCTGCGGGTTTGGTATTAATTGATTACGTGCAAGAACAAACCAAGGTGAAAAGTGTTAAGCTGACCAATGTAGCCTCTTTTTTGGCTGCCGAAAACCTTAGCGTTGAATGCCCTGACTTGGGTATGCTTACGGTAGACGTTTCGTATGGAGGTAATTTTTATGCTATTGTTGATGTACAAGAAAACTTCAAAGGGTTACAGCATTATAACGCCGACCAGCTAATTAGTTGGAGTAGAGTATTAAGAAACAGAATCAACGAACAATATAGTTTTGTTCATCCCGAAAACGATACTATCAAAGGCTGTTCGCATATTTTGTGGACAGGCGATGTCCTAGACTCTACTTCTACAGCCCGCAATGCTGTATTTTATGGCGACAAGGCTATCGACCGCTCGCCTTGTGGTACAGGTACTTCGGCCAGAATGGCACAATGGTATGCCAAAGGTAAACTCAAGAAAGGTGATGAGTTTATCCATGAAAGTATTATTGGCTCTAAATTTATAGGACGTATCGAAGAGGAAACTAAAGTGGGCGATACGCCAGCTATTCGACCGAGTATTGAGGGGTGGGCTAGAATTTATGGCTATAATACCATCAATATCGACCCCAACGACGACCCCTATGCTTATGGCTTTCAGGTATTATAAGTAAAAAAACAACATTCTTTTTGACTAATAGAAAAGGTGAGTAGGGCCATTTTGGTTAATTTTTGGCTTGATTAATTTGCTGGCAACCTACCGCCTTTTTATTTATTCAATATACATTAGTGCATAAAATTAAAAATATAAAAGACTTTGATATTAAAACACTGATTATCATTTAATTACTAAACAATAGTATATACTCGAAGCCGAAGCATTTAAAACAACTTTAGTATCTGTATTTAACTAACCACCATCGTATTTTTTGCACTATTAATAAAAAACAATGCAGGAGTATTTAGGCAAATAAAGGCATTAGGTAAAAAATTAGCGTCGGAAATTAACAACGTATTGCTTTTAATAGCCTATTTACTTCTTGATTATCTAGACATTCAAACCCTCAAACTAGCCCACTTATGTCAGAAACAGATATTGATTCACAAAATACCTTCAAAAGGTCGTTCAAGCTATTTGATGCTACTATGATTGTAGCAGGCTCGATGATTGGCTCAGGTATCTTTTTAGTAAGTGCCGACATCGTCCGAAATGTAGGCTCGGCTGGTGGTTTATTAGTTATATGGCTGATTACGGGGTTACTAACTGTAGCCGCAGCCCTTAGCTATGGTGAATTAAGTGGCATGTTTCCCAAAGCGGGTGGGCAGTATATTTATCTCAAAGAAGCGTTCAATCCGTTGGTAGGTTTTTTGTATGGGTGGAGTTTCTTTGGTGTAATCCAAACAGGTTCAATTGCAGCCGTGGGTGTAGCTTTTAGCAAATTTTCGGCCTATTTATTTCCTGTACTAAGTGAAAAAAATATCCTTCTTAGTACCTCCTTCTTTCAAATATCGGCTGCTCAAATCACGTCGATAGGCCTAGTTGTTCTACTAACGTATATAAATACACGTGGCGTTCAACATGGTAAGTTTGTACAATCCATTTTTACAGTAACCAAACTTTTGGCCTTGTTTGGCTTGGTTATTTTTGGTTTTATAATGGGAGCAAAACACCAAATTTGGCAACAAAACTGGCTTACGGGCTTTAGTATTCAACAACTTACACCTACGGGTATTGTACCTTATACAGGCATGGCCATTTTTGGGGCAATAGCCGCTAGTATGGTAGGCAGTTTGTTTAGTAGCGATTCTTGGAATAACGTTACTTTTATTGCAGGCGAAATCCAAAACCCTCAACGCAATATCGGTCTTAGTTTATTTTTAGGCACTTTGATTGTTACGAGTATTTACCTCTTTACCAATATTATGTACCTATCGGTATTGGATTTATCAGCAATAGCTTTTGCCGAAAACGACCGTGTAGGCGTATTAGCTTCACAGCATATTTTTGGAGATATAGGCACTAACATTGTAGCCTTATTTCTGATGATTTCTACCTTTGGCTGTAACAATGGCTTGATTCTTTCGGGGGCAAGGGTGTATTATACAATGGCCAAGGATGGTTTGTTTTTCAAAAGTGTAGCACAACTCAACAAAAATGCCGTTCCAGAAAAAGCCCTTTGGATTCAATGCGTTTGGGCTTCGGTATTATGCCTAAGTGGAAAATACGGACAACTACTTGATTATGTGATATTTGTGGTATTAATTTTTTATATACTTACCATTGTGGGTATTATTCGTTTGCGTATCACCAAACCACATTTGCCACGTCCTTACAAGGCTTTTGCCTATCCATTTTTGCCATTGTTATATATCTTGGCAGCTTCTAGTATTTGTATTTTATTGCTAATTTACAAACCCTCATTTACATGGCCTGGCCTAGGAATTGTACTATTGGGAATTCCTGTATATTATTTATTACTTAGAAAAAAACAAGATTTTTAGTGAATAAAAAAAGCTTCAAGGCTCCACAACATACTTTTATTTACCTTTTAACTTCTTTAAAATATGCTATTTTCGATAGGTAAAAAAATTGCGTTAGTATATGGCTTTTCCCAACTTGCTTTTGTAGCAATAGGGCAGCACAAAGACTACCCGATTCAGCCTGTAGCTTTTACACAGGTGCATTTTCATGATAATTTTTGGACCCCCAAAATGCAGATAAATGCCAATGTAACAATCCCTTACACCCTGAATCAGTGTAAGATTACAGGACGTATTGATAATTTTAAAAAGGCAGCAGGACTATTGCCTGCCGATAAAAGTACGTCTTTTACCTTTGATGATACCGATTTATACAAAGTTATAGAAGGGGCATCGTATAGCTTACAAACCAAGAAAGACCCTGCTCTTGAGAAATACCTAGATACCCTGATCACAGCCATTGGCTCGGCACAAGAACCCGACGGTTATTTGTACACTTTCAGAACTATGAAGTTAAAAAAGCCACACGAATGGATTGGTACAAAACGCTGGGAAAAAGAAGAAGATTTGAGCCATGAGCTTTATAATTCGGGGCATTTGTTTGAGGCTGCTGTAGCCCACTATCAGGCTACAGGTAAAAAGAATTTTTTGAATATTGCTACTAAAAATGCTGATTTATTGGTAAAAACATTTGGCTGGGGCAAAGAAGAGCGTTTTCCAGGACATCAGATTGTAGAAACAGGCTTAACCAAACTTTATCGGGTTACAGGCAAAAAAGCGTATCTCGATTTGGCTAAATTCTTCTTGGATTTACGTGGGCTAGAGGGGCACATGAACCAAGAGTACAGTCAGTCGCACAAGAAGGTTGTTGACCAACACACCGCCGTTGGCCATGCCGTACGTGCGACTTACATGTACACCAGTATGGCCGATGTAGCGGCGTTGACGGGCGATAAGCAATATTTAGCAGCTATTGATGACATTTGGCACGATGTCGTCGACAAAAAAATCTATATCACAGGTGGTATTGGGGCTACTGGCAATGGCGAGGCTTTTGGGGATAATTTTGATTTGCCCAATATGAGTGCTTATGCCGAAACGTGTGCTGCTATTGCCAATGTATACTGGAACAATAGAATGTTTTTGTTACATGGCGATGCCAAATATATTGATGTTTTGGAAAGAACTCTTTACAATGGGTTACTTTCGGGTATATCCTTGAGCGGCGATAAGTTTTTTTACCCCAATCCTCTGGCCTCTTTAGGGCAGCACCAACGCCGAGCTTGGTGGGATTGTGCCTGTTGTGTTTCAAATATGACTCGCTTTTTGCCTTCTGTGCCAGGTTATGTATATGCCCAAAACCAAAATGATTTGTATATAAACCTTTTTGTAGGAGGTAATGCCAGTATTCTGTTGCCTAATACTGCCTTACAAATTTCGCAACAAACTAATTATCCTTGGGATGGCAAAAATGAAATAACCCTAAGCCCCAACAAGAAAAAACCTTTTACCCTACATATTCGTATACCGGGTTGGGCTATTAATCAGCCTATTGCTGGCGACTTATACCAAGACGATGCCCCTAGTTCTCCAGTTAGTATTGTACTGAATGGAAAGCCATTGGTTTATACAATAGAAAAGGGTTATGCCGTAATTAATCGTACTTGGAATAAGGGCGATAAAATCACGCTTGATTTGCCGATGAACGTAAGAAAAATAATAGCCAAAGACAGCGTAAAGGCCGATAAATCAAGGTTTGCGTTGCAACGTGGCCCTATTGTGTATTGCTTGGAAGGTCATGATAATCAGGATGCCTCGGTGATGAATATTGTTGTTGACAAAAATGCTCCAGTAACAGCTAATTATCAGCCCGATATACTGAATGGCGTAATAACCTTGAGTATGAAAGGCTCATCCACCAAACGCCAACTAGATTCTGATCAGCTTATTCAAACTCAGCAAGAAGTAAAAGCTATTCCGTACTATGCTTGGGCTAATAGAGGTTCGGCCGAAATGGAAGTTTGGATTCCTTACGAGGCTTCGGCAGCTCGACCTAAGGCTGCTCCAACAATTGCTACTAAAAGTAAAGTATCGGGGTCGGTTACTAATGTTCTGATGTTGAAGGCTCTCAACGACCAGTTTGATGTACAGGATTCTAATGATAAAAGTGGTAACTTTTTACATTGGTGGCCTAAAAAAAATACAACCGAATATATTCAATACGATTTTGATAAAGAATATACCGTTTCAAACTCTAGTATTTATTGGCTCGACGATAGCCCTTGGGGTGGTTGTAGAATTCCTGTTTCGTATCAGCTTTTCTATCAAAAAGATGGCCAGTGGATTCCTGTAAAAGTGATTTCGCAAACCGCCGCTAGCAAAGACCAATTCAATACTATTGTGTTTGAACCAATCAATACTAAAGCCCTTAAAATGGAAGTGAAACTCCCAGCAGACAATGCTTCGGGCGTTCATGAATGGACAGTTAAGTAAAATTGAATGATGATGAATGTAAAAAAGCTACGCTGTTATACAGTCGTAGCTTTTTTATTAGGGGTACTATTGAAACCAACGATAGCTTGAAAAGCCTATTAATGGATCAATTCTGCTAATTTTTTATGTAACTCTTCACTTCTGAGGTTTTTGGCAATGATTTTACCATTTTTATCCAACAAAAAGTTCATCGGAACAGCACTTACAGCATACATTTTGGCAGCTTCATTTTGCCATCCTTTTAAGTCCGAAACATGTACCCAAGTAAGTTTGTCGGCATTGATAGCCTTTACCCAATTACTTTTTTTATCGTCCAATGACACGCCCACTATTTCAAAGTTTTTATCACGGTATTCATTATATGCTTTTACTACATTAGGATTTTCTTTTCTACAAGGCCCGCACCAACTTGCCCAAAAATCTACCAAAACGTATTTACCTTTTAGTGAAGCCAACGTAAAGGCATTGCCTGTTGTGTCGGCCATACTAAATGCAGGAGCCATTTTGCCAACATCTACTTTGGCCGAATTATCCAAAAATTCTTTAATATTCGTTCCATAATAAGTAGCTTGAGCATTTTTGGCTAGAAGGTTATAATAGGTTTTGGCTTTTTCTTCCGAACCAGCCCTTGTAAAATAGCTATAAATAATAAAAGCACTTATCAATGAATTAGGACGTGCAGTAGCCAAACAAATTGACCATATAGAACGCTGAATACAGCTAAGACGAAATACTTCTTGGCACTTTTCGGGCAAATCGGCCATACTTTTTTCAAGCATGGCTCGTAGGTCGTTCACTGCAATATGTTCGTTGTTGGAATCGTCAAATAGCTGTTCTCTAAAATGAAGAAAATGCTCTAAATCGCTACTCCGTACCCAAGTAGATTTGATAAAATTGAGCATCTGAAACTTGACAGCCTGATAAAGATAGCCCGAAAGCGAGCTGGTGATCTGAGTAGTGGTACGATTCTACAAATACATCTTGAATAATCTCTTCACAAACCTCTTTTTCTCGAAGCCTATTGTAGGCATAAGCATACAACTTGGCCCAATATCTTTCATAAATTTCGTCGAAAGCAAAAGAGTCGCCTTGCTGTATCAGGGCATAAAGTTCATGGTCAGTATGTAACGTCGTTTTATTTATATCTTTAGGGATAAGTAGCTTTTCATTGAGAAAGGAGTTGGTGAAATTACAAAACTATCCCAGTATTCATAATACGAATGATCAAGCTATTTTTATTTAGTACTTCTATAATAAAGCTGATTTCAACAACCTGTTTTTTCTACAAAAACAAAAAAATACACTTTTATAATAAAATAACAAACAGACAAATAGCCGTTTTTCATAAAATTCATAAAAAATGCCTGTTTTTAATAGATAAGCGTATTGGTCGATTGTTATAAATCTACATAATCTATAGGCAATATTACAAAATATCGCTTTTAATCTTTTCTTTTTAATAGAAAATATTCTTAGCCATCTGGCAAGAAAAAGTAGTACAGCCCTAAAAAACCACTATTAAATCACTAATAATCAATCCATTAATTTATTTTTACAAAAAAGCATTCACACACCCAACTATTTTTTATCATTTTCATCTTAATGACAAGTAATCCTGCAAAATAGATTTGGATTTTTAACTTCAACCATCAGTTATTTAGCCACCAAACATTATTCGGCACGATTCCTTCAATCAGTTACTCCAAAATGCCATTTAATTAGCTTATAATAAAACAAAAACCATCTTTATTTGAAAACTCAATCTGAAATTATAAAGCGTTGTTTAAGAGGAGATGAACAAGCCTACAGCACACTCTATCATCAATATGCTTCAAAAATGATGGTTGTTTGTGTTCGTTATTCATCAAATTTTGAAGAAGCCAAAGACTTGCTACAAGAAGGGTTTATGCGAGTGTTCCAGCACCTGGATCAATTTAAAGGTGAAGGCTCTTTGGAAGGTTGGATTCGGCGAATTATCGTAAACGTAGCCTTAGAGTTTTACCGAAAGAATGTCCATAACCGAAGTTTAGGCCATTTGCCTACAGACTACGACAGCCATCATCCTGTGGCAGCAGAAGAAATCCTCAGCCGAATTCATGCAGAAGAATTGCTGGAGTTGGTACAAAAGCTTCCTCCTACTTATCGTCTAATATTTAACTTATATGAGTTTGAGGGTTTTAAACACCACGAAATTGCTAGTCAATTGGGTATCTCTGAGGGAACTTCCAAATCCAATTTATTTGATGCAAGAAAACTTTTACAAAAATGGGTTTCACAAATGATGTACGATATTAAAAAATAAATACAATGAGCAATCAAGAATCAAACGAAATAGGAAAGGTTTTTAGGTCTGCCATTGACGGAATTTCCATACCACCTCCATCTGGAATTTGGGAAAACCTCAGACTACTAGCCATACAAACGCAACTTTTGCGGTACAAAAAATATACCCAATGGCTGGGTATTTATGCTAGCCTTGTTACAATTTTATTGGGAGGGGCAATGTATCTGTTATTTCTCAAAAAAACGGCCGATGTCTCGCCTAAAGCAATAGATTATACTCGGCAACATAGCCAAGCTATTCAACACGATACCATATTGATTCGTCGTAATGTCGTAAAGTATGTTTACCTAAACAATCATACAACACCCGAAAATGTACCCAAGAACCTAATTGAAAATCATAATATCGGTAATCGTAACCTTAACGCTTTAACAAATGATAAAAACTCTACTTCAGATACCAAAAATATAGTAACTGACCCCAATCCCCCTCTTAGCACTGCTGTAGAATCTCAAGAGGAAATTCTTACGGCCAAAGAAGGTAATCCATACATACCCTTTAATAGTCATTTTGGGCTACCTAGTATGGGTATACCAAAAACTTCTGTGGCAGCAGTATCAGCTACCAAGCCTCAGTCTAGCAAAACGCCTTTTATTAATCGTTTGGCTATATCGGCCTTCTATTCCCCAGAATGGGGCGACCTCACCGTGTACAGGTCTGAGCCAGAAGCATTTAATTATGGTAACGAAACGATAGAAAAAGCTAGCTCTTATGGACTCAGGGCTAGTTTCGACCTCAATTCAAGGCTGAGCATTAGCACTGGTATAGAATGGAGCAGTATTCAGTTTGCAAGTGCTATTCGAAA
This sequence comes from Flectobacillus major DSM 103, assembly GCF_000427405.1. Classification (NCBI taxonomy): domain Bacteria; kingdom Pseudomonadati; phylum Bacteroidota; class Cytophagia; order Cytophagales; family Flectobacillaceae; genus Flectobacillus; species Flectobacillus major. The sequence goes on along the minus strand of NZ_ATXY01000004.1, from coordinate 53,236 downwards.
ATTTCCGATTCAGGCCGAACTTGTCAATGGTCAAGTAAACTATTTATACAAAACTGTTTTTGGAGTAGCTACTATTCCAAACGAAGAAATGACAACAATACCAGCTATTGGTAATACGATTTCGTTGGAGTCGGAAGATGAACATAAAGTAAGTTTTATTAAAATACCTATTTCGCTCAAATACAATGTGTTTCAGTTGAAGTTAAAAAAAACAAATCGTAACCAAAAGTACCTTGCTCTATACGGCATAGGGGGTTTGAGTTATAATATGCCGTATCGACAAGCACTACAAGTAGAAATCTATGAACCCGACGGGCATGATTTTTATGCAACACTAGGTTCGTTTAGTAATACACAATCGTTTTGGAGTTATAACCTAGGTATAGGTGCCGAAATGGATTTATCACATCATACCTCTGTGTGGTTAGAGCCTTATTACAACAAAACTATCAATAGCTTTGTAAGGGATTTACCTCTACAATCCTATGTCCATAACCTTGGCCTAAAGGTAGGATTGAAATGGCATTTTTAATTTTTTTTTGGGTACACCCAACCCTTTTAGCATGATTTCATCTTGTATATAAAATATCATACCCCCAATCACTATTACAAGATGAATCATTCTGAAAAAATTAAACGCAATGAATTCCTAAAAAATTTAGGAATCAAAGGTGCTGCTTTATTAGCGGTTTATTGTACAGGAGCATCATTGAGCTCTTGCCAAAATGAAAGTGCTATTACGCCCGATGCCACAGGCGAATTGTTGAGTATCGACCTAACATCGTCGGCTGCATCGCCATTAAAAACCGTGGGTGGGTATATTCGCCAAAACAATGTAGTACTAGCCCGAGTAAGTACCACCGAGTACGTAGCCGTAACCCAAACCTGTAGCCATGAAGGAAGAAAAGAGATTATGTTCACCAATAATCAATTTTACTGTACAGCACATGGAGCAGTATTCAATAAAGCTGGAGTTGGCCAAAACAGTAATGGACGAGCTGGCATCAAGGTATTTAAGGTAAGTATATCAGGCAATATGCTAACTGTCACTAATTAAGCATTGGTAATCAGCCAATTACCAATATTCTGTTTTTTGTATTCTATCAACCAAAAAGCTTAAAAAATTACATTATGAAACGTTGGGTAGTCATATTCGGGCTTTGGCTCGCTGGAATTCCTATGTCTTTTGCACAAGATGACTTATTAGATGTACTTTCCAAAGAACAGAACGATATTCCAATTTATACAACGGCAACGTTCAAATCTACTCGTTTGGTGAGTGGCCACTCAGTCGAAACAATTGCCGAAAAACACTTAGATTTTAGAGTTTCTCACCGATTTGGAGCGGTCAACTCAGGTTTTACCGAACTCTTTGGCTTAGACCAATCTACGATTCGACTAGGCTTAGAATATGGGCTGACCAATCGCCTCACCATTGGGCTGGGGCGTTCTAGCTCAGAAAAAGTATACGACTATTATGCCAAGTATAAAGTGCTACGTCAGTCAACAGGTAGCGTATCAATGCCTGTAACCATTACGGCATTGGTGGCAGGGTATACTACCACACAACCTACATCGCCCAATAGAATGTATTTCAACAATGTAGAACGACAAAGCTATTGTGCCCAACTTTTGATTGCACGAAAATTTGGCGAAAAGCTTTCTTTGCAGCTTGCTCCAACGGTATTGCACCGCAACAAATCCGAAACACCCATAGATGCCAATACGCTTTATAGCTTGGGCATCGGCGGTAGATTCAAGCTGAGTAAACGAACCTCATTCAATGCCGAATATTATTATACCCCTTCTCAAATTGGTGATACGCCCCTGCGTGACCCTCAATTTACCAATGCCCTTTCGGTGGGTTTTGATATTGAAACAGGTGGGCACGTTTTTCAATTACATCTTTCCAATTCAAAAGGTATGATGGAAAGAGCTTTGATTGGCCAAACAACAGGACAGTGGTCGAGTGGGGATATATTCTATGGTTTTAATATTTCAAGGGTATTTAGTTTTGATAAATCTGCTCAAAAAAAACATCAATAACACAATGAAAAACCTCATTATACTATTACTAATCAGCTCATTATCTAGTATCAATACCTCTGGACAGGTATATATAGGCAATACAGGTTTTACAAGCTTTTTTTCGAAAACCCCTATGGAAAATATCAGTGCTGAAAACAGGAATGTTTCGGCAGCACTGAATATTGCCACCAAAGATGTTGCCGTAAGGATACAAAATGCAGCGTTTCGGTTTCCTAATAAACTGATGGAAGAGCATTTTAATGAAAACTATATGGAGTCTGAGAAGTACCCCATAAGTACTTTTAAAGGAAAGTTTTTAGAAAATATTGATGGAGAAAAAGACGGAACTTATGAAGTAACCGTAAAGGGTATATTGGAAATACACGGTGTCAAACAAGACAAAGTCTTTAAGGCTAAAATTAGTAAATTATCTGATAAACTGGATATTACATGCAATTTTGACATAAAATTAACCGACCACAACATAGAGATTCCCAAATTGGTATTTGAAAAAATAGCCGAAACAATTGCCGTAAAAAACAAGTTTTCTTTAACCCTAAAAAAGCCTTAATCATGAAGCAAATCATGCTATTGGGAAGTATGGGACTATTACTTGCAATACCAGCTTGCCAAAATATTAAAGGCGACCCTTCGCCCAACGATATAACAACAACAAGTCCTACCGAAAACAACACGGGAAGTACCTCGGCTAGCGATAGTAGTACCACAGCAAATACCAATACCTGTGGCAATACCTCTAGCAATGCCTCTAAGGGCGATTCTATTTGCTTTAATACGCAAGTATTACCATTTATTGTTAGTAACTGTGCCACAAGTGGCTGTCATGATGCCAAAACTCGTGCCGATGGCTATGAGCTAACCTCGTATGCCACTATCACAAAGAAAGGTATTACCGCAGGAAGTCCTAGCAAAAGTAAGATTTATACCCTTATGACTCGTACCGACAACGAAAGAATGCCGCCACCACCTGCACAGGCATTATCCAAAACACAAACCGACGTTATTGCTAAGTGGATTTTGCAAGGTGCAAAAAATGTAAATTGTGCGGTAGTAGTAGATACCCAACATGTAACGTTCTCTAAAACAATTATGCCATTGTTGGCTACCAACTGTATTGGTTGCCACAAAACGGGGTCTATTTCGGGTGGGGTTAATTTAGAAAACTATACAAGTATTAAAACATACGTTGACAACAAACGCCTTTATGGCTCTGTGACCTATCAGAGTGGGTATGCAGCCATGCCGCCAATAAGCAAACTAACTGATTGCCAGCTATCTGTTATCAAAAAGTGGATTGATGCTGGAGCTAAAAACAACTAATACCCCTTCAGACGGTTGAGGTAAGCCAAAACCGTCTTTTACCCGTCTTGCAATACCATAGTCCTAAAGGTAAGATTAATACGTGGGGTCGACACCCTTTTGGTTTTGGGCAAGCTATGTAACCAATGGGTTTGGGTTGTACCTTTCATTTCTAGCAAAGAACCACTCTCTAAATCGATAGATAGGGTTTCTTGAGTTTGTTTGTGCTTCAACGAAAATCGACGGGTTGCACCAAAACTTAACGATGCAATAGAGGTATCTTTGCCCAATGCCTTTTCGTCGTCGCTATGCCATGCCATACCTTCGTTGCCATCATGATACAAATTGAGCAGGCATGAGTTATAATGAGTTTGGGTTATTTCCTCTACTAATTTTTTCAAAATCAATAGTTCTTCTGTCCATAACAAAGCCTCTTTGGTTGTATTAGAATAAGTGTACGAATAACGGCTATCGCCATACCAAGCTACTTTGCGTTTGGTAATAATGTGTTTACCAAAAATAACTGCTTCATCGTTTTTCCATGCTATAGAATCCATAAGTTTTTGGTAAAAAAAATGAGCATCCTGTCCTGACAATATCTTGCCATAATACTGCACTATACCATCTTTGGGCAATAAGTTACGGGTAATTGCATCACTAAATAATTCCATATTGCTAAGTTTAATATCTTTTCTATAACTACCCATCCGAGCCTCTTGTTCTGGAAAAAGTACAAAAAGGGATTTTGTACTGAGCAGCTGATTCATAAAAAATTTCAGCTATTGCATTTTGCTTCAAGTTTTTTAGGCTTATTTTTTACAAAATACAATAACATACTAATAATCAATATATTAAAAAAAAAATTTAATTTGTCGTCAAAAAATCAGGGCTTAGTCGGGCGGCTTCCCAGCCTATAATTGCTGTTTTACGAATAGGATTCCACATATATCCGCCAATCGCTCCTGTCGCCTGAATTACCCTATGGCATGGAATCAAAAAAGCTACAGGGTTGCTTCCTATGGCCGTACCTACTGCTCGGGAAGCGTTGGGGTTTTGGATTTTTTCGGCGATTTCGCCATAAGTACTTAGGCTTCCTAAAGGGATTTGTAAAAGTGTTTTCCAAACTTTCAACTGAAAATCTGTTCCTTTCAAATGCAGTTTTATCTCATCTAATTTATTCCAATCTGACGAAAAAATATGCAGGGCATTTTGTTGTATTCTGTCTGTAATTTGTCGAAAATGAGCTTTAGGAAAATGGCGTTTAAGGTCTTCAAAAGCCTCATGTTCATTTTGGATAAATACCATGTAGCAAATTCCTTTGGTGGTCGACGCTACTAATATATGCCCAAAAGGACTTTCGGCATAGCTATAATTGATAGCCAAATGTTCTCCTCCATTTTTAAATTCGCCAGGGGTCATACCTTCTACATTGACAAAAAGGTCGTGCAAGCGACCCGTACCAGACAAGCCCGTTTCTTGGACGGCATCGATAAGCGTAGCTTTTTTCTCTTTCAGAATATCTTTGGCATATTCAACACTAATGTATTGAAGAAACTTTTTGGGGCTTACCCCTGCCCATTCGGTAAACAGGCGTTGGAAATGAAAAGGACTTAAATGAACTGCCTCGGCAATTTCTTCTAAAGTAGGTTGACTTCTGAAATGCTTTTGTATGTAATTGATTGCGGTGGCTATTCGATAATAATTGATTTGGTCTTGCTCGTTCATAATGCTTGATAGTTTGATACGTCAAAAGTACGATGCTTTTGATAGACATAAAACCCGAAAATTGCGAACTTCAACAAGCTTTACCAAATATAACTTAGCCTTGTTTTTATAGTATTTATTTTCTCCAAAATACCATAACAACCGTTTATCAATCTCTCTTACCGACCATTGTTTTTTGTATGGATAACAAAAAAACTTCGACTAATTTTGGATCAACAATAACACAAAAACCTGACTTACAGATTATTATACCTAAAACTAATTTTGTCATAACCGTATCTAAACAAATAAAAAAATGAAATCTCTATTAAAAGTTCTCGCAATCGTTACTCTTACAACTTCTTCTATCTGGGCAAACACCACTGACAACGATGCCAGTGCCAACAGCAATAAAACAAAGACATTCGCCATTGGCTTATACCGTGGTGCTGGCACTTTAGATATGCACTTGATGCTCGATAAATTAACAGGAAAAACTGTTAGTATTGTGATAAAAGACAAAGACGGAAGAATTATCAACCGTGAAAACATTACCAAAAATACTCGCACTTACCATGGAAAATATGATTTTAGTAGTGCTGAGGATGGCCTTTATACCATTGAAATTACAGATGGTAACGAAACTTTGAAAAGAACAGTCAACCTTGATTCTTCATCCGAAGCATCGTACAGAAAAATGATTGTAGAATAATATTCAATAGGTTTTATACCCAAAACATGAGTCATCCCGAATTTTGGAACTAGGGTTATGCTCCAACTGTTTATCAAAAAGTCGGTCGAAAAACAATTTTCGACCGACTTTTTGATATTAATCTACTGAATAACTGATTTTTAGACACAAAATATTACGTCTATATTGCTGCAAGGTAGACATAAAGAATAATCACTTATTCACTCAATTAGGGATGAATCATGTTTTTGGGCTGTACACTCACACTTACTAAAAACTTTTTGCTTTATTTATAAGAATAAACTATAACATATATCACACTAAATATCAACTACTTAATCTAATTCAACAAACCTTGGTATCTGTGTTGTAGCAATTCTTTCAAAAGCGATGTTACACTTACTGAAGCACAAGCAATATGCTCGTCGGCTGCACCATAATAAATATACAGTGTATCGTCGATTACCAATGCTCCCGAAGGAAAACATACATTATTGACTTGCCCTTTTAGCTCCCATTCGAGGTCGGGACTAAATAATGGATAAGGTAGTCTTGCTAGCTCGTTCTGAGGGTTTTCTAAGTCTAATAAGGCTGCACAAGCCGAATAAACATAGCCCTTTACGGTATCGTGTACACCATGATAAATCAAAAGCCAACCTTCATCGGTTTCGATAGGGGGGCATCCGCCACCAATATAACTTACTTCGTGTTCATGGAGGGGCGATAACAAAATGTTTTTTCCTAAATTAAGAAAGTAGTTTTGCCAGAAATTGGGCGTAAGCTCTTCCAAAGAATCTACCACTACAATCTGAATATCGGGCTTTATTCTATGCAAAAAGAAAAACTTACCTTGGATTTTTCTTGGAAAAAACACCAGATTTTTGTCCCAAACAAAGATTTGACTATCATTTTTATCATGAATACTTTTCGGGTCGTTATATCTTAAATACTTTTCATTGAGGGGCGATTTAGATTCAGATAAATGGGCAAATTCGTTGAAGGTTAAACAAGGCACAAGAATTCCTTTTTTATCAAATTGCTCTAGGTCGAGCGAGGTTGCCAGTGCTCCTAATGAATTTATGCCATCATAAGCAGTATACGTCAAATAAAAAAGTTGGTCAATTTTAACAATTCGAGGGTCCTCAACTCCATGCGACTCAAAAGGAGCTTGCGGGAAAAGTAGCGGATTTTCTAATCGTTCTTCTACTGTCATAGGGCCACTTAGTCGACAATACCCAATCGTAGAATAATTTCCTTTGCTGACGGCTCGGTAAAATAAATGAATAATACCTTTGTCCATAATAACAGCAGGATTTAATACCCCATCACTTTCAAAACCGAAGGCTGTTTTTTCTAATAAAATGCCTTCTTTTTTTACTTCTATCATCCTTTTATTGTTTATTCAAGCTTGCTTTCGTAAAAAAATTACTAGGTGTAATTTAAGGGCGATGTTGGGGAAGAGACTATATTCGTTGCGATATTAAGTAGTTGTACAAAGTAACTTTGAACTTTTAAAGTCAAGTATTTATTGTAAAAAATAAGGATTCTTATTTATAGTAGTTCACGCTCAAAATAGACTAATTCTTTGGAGTTTGGGTCATCGAATATCTGACAAAAGTACACTCTTGATACATAGCGTCGTACTTTTAGTTTTAGCGTTGGATTCACTTTGGCAAATACAATATCACCTTCTTTATATTTATGTTCCATAAGAGATAGTCTAAACTGGGTTTTCTGGATTAATTTGAAATAAGTAATTAATATTTTGAACAGCATTAACAGGATGTTTGGATTGATAGAGGTTGTTAGATTTTAGGATAATGAAGTTGGTTAAACCTGTGTAACTGACGAATAAATTCGCTAGCTAAATCAGAAAAATATTCATTGAGTGAATTTATCTGTTCAAAAACAACCCTCAAAATTCCTATTATTAATCCAAAATCCCTTCAATCCTGTTAATCCAAACATACTGTTTACTCTCATTAAAATTTGCTTAATCCTATAAATCCTGATTTAAAAGGGGGAGTAATATCCTTGTGTTCGTTGCATTCAACGAGTTGTAGCTTTTGAATTTTTAAAAAACCTATTCCCCATATTAATATTAATAGCAGATTGATGACATAAATATGTGTATACATGTTGTGGGTTTGTTGTGTGAATACTGAGTACCAATATTCAACCTCAAAGATGGTACTATTATCGCCAATAATGTTATACAATTATCCCTAAAAGTTACATATATCACTGATTATTGGATTTTTGTTTTTCTATAAAACAGCTACGTATACCGATGAAAACAACACACTGTAAATCAATAAATTATACCAAAAAAATGATAAATATTGTTTCGTCGTATATTTCTTTTAGTTATATGTACCTTTAAGTACTATACTTACTTTATACACACCCCCCTATAAATATGCTTTTATATATTAAATATATGATTAGTCTTCGTTGTAAAATGTTAGTCAAAGAAGAACTCCTGAAACTTGGCTTACATCATGTTTCAATCGACCTAGGCGTTGTTGAAATCTTAGAAGACATTACAGAACAACAGTATTCAAAATTAAAAATTAACCTCCTAAAATCTGGCTTAGAGCTACTCGACGACAAAAAAAGTATCTTGATTGATAAGATAAAAAATGTCGTTATCGAAATGATTCATTATTCCGACGAACTCCCCAAAATCAATTATTCGGATTATATCAGTGAAAAACTCAACTACGACTATACGTATCTTTCCAATATTTTTTCGGAAGTAAAAGGTATCACTATTCAGCAGTTTATTATTGTTCATAAAATCGAAAAAGTAAAAGAGCTTTTACTGTACGATGAACTGAACTTAACCGAAATATCTTATAAGCTCCACTACAGTAGTGTTGCACATTTATCTAATCAATTTAAAAAAATCACGGGTTTATCACCCTCGTTTTACAAACAACTCAAACAAAAACGCAACAACTTAGAAAATTTAGAAAATAACAACATATAAGTAAGCGTAGTGCATACTTTTATTTAAGTCTTGCCTTTGTCTTTATTCAAAGCATCCTTTTTACCCATTTAACCAGCTCATACCACATTACAGATACAAAGCCCATCACCACACAAATTCCTAATTGTAAGGCACTTAACTGCTTGAACTCAAAGAAGTCACTAACGGGTTTTACCAAAAGTGTTATTCCTGCTAGCGAAGCAGTAATACCAATAATCAACCAAACAAGGTTGTTTTTGTATTGTAATGTAGTAAAAATTGAATAGTAAAAAGAGCGATTGACCAAGGTTAGAAAAATATTGGCGGCTATCAATACCGTAAAAACCATTGTACGGGTTATCTCTTCGCCAGCGTTTTGGCTTACGGCATACAGATACACTAGCAATGTTCCAGTCGTAATTACCAAGCCTTGTATCATACTGGTAGTAAGTTCTTTCCAACTAAAAAAAGTGTTGGTCAATGGTCTTGGTTTTTGGGTCATGGTATTTTTTTCCATAGGCTCATTTTCATAGATAATCGAGCAGGTAGGCCCCATAATAAGTTCTAAGAAAATAATATGGATTGGTGAAAAAATATTGGGATACGCCCAGCCCAAAGTAAGCGGAATAAATACCGTAAGGATAATCGGAATATGAATAGAAATGATGTACTGAATTGCTTTTTTGAGATTGGCATAAATGCGTCTTCCTACCCCAACAGCATGTACCATTTTGGATAAATCATCTTCAACCAAAATCAAAGAAGCTGCTTGTTTGGCTATTTCTGTACCTTTTTTGCCCATGGCTATGCCTATATGAGCCGCTTTTAGGGCTGGGCCGTCATTGACTCCATCGCCTGTCATAGCAACAATCTCATTTTGGGCTTTCAAAGCATTGATTACCCTCAACTTGGCATCGGGAAACATCCGAGTAAATAACTGGATTTGCTGAACCTGTTTGGCTAATTCATGGTCTGAAAGCTGCATCAGTTCGTCGCCAGTAATACTATTTTCATAACCCTTAAACCCTATTTGCTTGGCAATAGCGGTAGTTGTGGCGGTGTTGTCGCCAGTAATAATTTTGACCGAAATACCCGCCGTATAAAAATCGTTCAATACAGCCTGAATATTGTGTTTGGGTGGGTCATAAAAAGCGACTAACCCTTTGAGTTCAAAGGGTAAATCTTGTTGATTTTCTGGAAAATCTGAGCCTGTAAAAACGGCTTCAGCAACGCCCAATACTCGATAGCCGTCTACTGCCAAAGTATTGATGGCTTTATATATTTGTTGTTTTTGAATCTCGTTTAGACTTGAGGCTGCAATAAGGGCTTCGGGAGCACCCTTGGCGGCAATAATACGGTGATTTGATTCATTCTCAAAAATATGAGTCATCATAGGGGGCTTTCCAGTCAATGCATATTCATGAATAATGCTATATGCAGGCCGTTGGTCGTGTTCTACAAAGTCGGAATAGGCAGTATGCAAGGCTATTTCCATAGGGTCGAATGGCAAAACCTCGCTAGCCCATACAGCCAATGACAACACTTCTTTTTCTTGTTCGGTAAAAGCTACATTACTTTCCGAAATCCGCCCTGTCGACAAGGCAAACACTTTGGCCAAACTCATTTTGTTTTCGGTAAGTGTCCCTGTTTTATCGGTACAAATTACAGTAGCACTACCCAGTGTTTCTACTGTTTTCATTTGTTTTACCACAATACCCATGTTCATCAAACGCCAAGCTCCAATTGCCATAAAAGTAGTAAATGCAATGGGAATTTCTTCGGGCAAAATACTCATGGCCAACGTCAACGCTTTCAATAGGCTATCCAAAATATTGTGCGAGTGATAGTAATTGATAGCCCAAAAAATAACAAAGACGATTAGCCCACTAAAGGCCATTTTCTTGACAAAGTTGGTTATTTGAAGTTCTAAGGGTGTTTTTTCTTCTTGAATACCCTCTAGGCTTTTTCCTATTTTGCCAAGCTTGGTTTGGTTGCCGATTGCCGTAACACGCACAATTGCCAAGCCACTAGCTACCATAGCCCCCTGAAATACAGCATTTTGATCGGAGGGGGTATCTTTTATAACTGGTAAAGATTCGCCTGTAAGAATAGATTCATTAACCGAAAAATCATTGGCATGAACAATAATACCATCGGCAGCAATCAACGCTCCTTCTTCTGTCAGGAGGTTGTCGCCAAGTACGATTTCTTCGCTTTTAATTGCTACTATTTTTCCATCTCGTATTACCTTACAATTAGGCTGTGTAATATCTTTGAGTTTTTCCAAAGCATTTCTACTTCTAGAATCTTGATAAAGCGAAATGGCACATTCTAGCACCAAAGCTGAAGCTAAAAAAAAGCTATCGCCCCATTTTCCACTAATAAGATAAATACACGATGCCACAAACAACAAAATCACCATGGGTTCTTTTGCCAAATTTGTGAGGGCAGTCCAAAAATTATTCTCTTTTTTATAAGTTAAAGTATTCGTACCGTGCTTTTTACGTGCTGTAGCTACCTGTTTTTTTGTTAAACCTGTTATGCCAAAGGTATTGTTAAACATATTATAGTTGGTTTAATAAGTAATTGTACAAAATCGGAGGGCTAAAAGGCCAGTACGATTTGTAGATAACTATGGCAGAAAAACTTATGCTAAAAAATGTCAAATAATCAGAAAAACAAATAGGCAGTGTATTTGACTGATTGTCATTATTTTAATACCTAATTTAGGCATTAAATCGGTATAAGCTACACGTCTAGGCTCGAATGTTCAATAAACTGATTTTCTCGATTGGTTTTGGCATTTTTAAAACACACCACAAACCTATGTGAGCCGTCTTGATAATCGTATTGAATATCAAAAAAATGAAGCTCGCAAATTTGTTGTACAATCGACAAGCCTAAGCCAATAGAATCAGGATTTCCTTTTTTGAATCTGCGGAATAGCTCTTTGGTAGGTACAGTAGGTGGCGTTCCCGAATTCTGGATATACAGTTTTGAAGGCGTTAATTTAACAATGATATTGCCTTGGCAAATGTTGTGCCGAATAGCATTACTAAATAGGTTATTGAGTAAAATACTGGCCAACACAGGATGCAAACGCAAGGATACGTTATCTTCTATATCTTGTTCTAGTTGAATAGACTTCATTTCGAGGAGTTCCTCAAAACCCTCGATAGATTCCTTGATAAGCTCACTAAAGTCTATTTCTTTGATACTTTCATATTCTTGATTTTCGAGTTTGGTCAATAATATCAGCGACTGGTTGGTTTTGGTAAGCTTGTCAAGGGCATTCAAAGCCGTTAGGATAAGGGTAGCTTGTTCGTCGTTGATATTGGATTGCATCAAAAGCTCCAATTTTCCTTGAATAATAGCTAAGGGGGTTTGTAGTTCGTGCGAAGCGTTCTCCGAAAATTCTTTTAACGAATTGTAGTCACAGATGGCTTTATTCATCATTTTTTGTAAAAAATGGTTTAGCTCCTGAAACTCGGTGGTATTGCTTTCTGGCAAAACAATGGTTTGCTTTTGTTTGAGTGAAAAACGGTGAATTACTTCAAGGGTATGATTAAAAGGGGCTAATATTCTTTCTGAGCCTAAACGTAAAAAAATGCCGAGTAATAAAATTAGCAATAAGAATATTTCTAACATCGACTCAAATACAACTTGTGTTACATCATCGGCATTGATCATCATGTTGTACACCGATATGTAATAGTGTTTGCCTTGTATTTTGTACGAAGCCGCTGCCTTAATTTGTTTATCTACTCTTTGCAGCTGTGGACTCCAAGCAATTGTATCGGACAAAGTAACTTTTTGAATAGGCAACGAATAAGGTATTTCTCGAATTTGAAGTTGTTCTCGCACCAATTTTTCGGCAGGAACACCTTTTTCTATTTTCTGACAAATATGTCTCAGCAACTTTTCTTGTTCTTTGGCTTGGGCAATTTCAATATGTGATTCAAAACTATAAAACGTAAGAATTCCACCTGCCAGTAAAACAAAGGCCGAAATAGCAAGATACCAAGACGTAAATTTATTGATGAGTTTCATATTATTGAACAACTATATAGTTGAAAATGAGCTTTTTATATTTAGGCAATAATAGCTTTTTGAAAATACAATACCTTTTTGAGGAAGCTATTATAATCAATCCTTTATTTTGGATTGGTTTCAAACTTATAACCAAGCCCATACACCGTACCAATATAGTCTTTACCATTGGAAGCACTAATTTTTTTTCGCAAATTTTTTACGTGCTGATACACAAAATCAAAATTAGCTAGGTTGTCGGTATAATCGCCCCACAAGTGTTCGGCAATTGACTGGCGAGTAATAACCCTATTTTTATTCGCCAAAAAATACACCAACAAATCAAACTCCTTTTTGGTCAAATCCAACAATGTATCGTGTACTTTTACTTCATGGGTTAAGGTATTGATAGTTAGCTCATTAAAAACCACAATATTGTCGCCCCCCAATACATTTCTTCGATAAATAGCCCTCAGCCTAGCCAGTAGTTCCGACAAGTGAAAAGGTTTGGTCAAATAGTCGTCTGCCCCCAATTCCAAACCATTGATCTTATCGTCAAGCGAGTTTTTGGCCGAAATGATAAGAATATTACTCTGAAGTCTATTTTTTTTAATAAGCTTCAGTATATCAAGTCCATTGCCATCGGGTAGCATAATATCCAATACCACACAGTCGTAGTCAAATGACAGAAGTCTATCCTCTGCCTGCTGATAAGTATAGCAAAATTCGCAAATTATGCCTTCTTTGCTGAGAAACTGCTGGAGATTTCTAGCCAGTTCTGTATTATCTTCTATTACGAGTATTTTCATATTGGGGTCAAAATTCAAAATTCTTTTTGAAGAAAATTTGAAGATTTTTGAATTACTAATAGGCTTTAATATAAAATATTGATTTTCAGAAACTTACTGTAATTATTAAAATCATACCAATATAAATCATATTGATAGACTTGCTTTTATGTAAAAAAATAAAATTATAATTATATTGAACAATTAACAAATCGGCAATATAATACAAGATGTAGCTATTTTGAAATAAATTTTATTATCAACTTCAAAATCTCCTCAAAATCTTCTTTAAAATTTGAGGAATCACACGATTAAATAGAGACTTTTCCCACGATTGATACCCTCACTTTGGTTATTATCGCTCCATCAACATTTTAGCTAAAATTGTATCAATCTAAAGCTAGCTCTATTTAGTCTTTAAATCACTGTAAAAACTATGTCTTTGAAACGCTATGCAAAATGGCTATTTCTCTTTGTGTGTTGGCTAACAACGAGAAATACGATGGCTCAGCAACCCATTCTAACCCTTTCGGAAGCCATCAAAATGGGTTTACAAAATTTCAATTCAATCAAAGCAAAACAACGATACCAAGAAGCCTCATCGGTTATGGTTGATAACGCTCGTCGCCAGTTTTTGCCCGATGTCAATACCGCCATTCAACAAAACTATGGTACAGCCAACGGTCAGTTTGGGCCACTGTATTCGTATAAGGGTGTTGGTATAGCCGCCGCTGGGCCCAATGCTACTTCACAGAATTGGAACACGGCCTTTGGGGCTTTATATGCTACCAATATCAACTGGGAGGCGTATTCATTTGGCCGTTTGGCAGCTACCCTAGAAGTGGCCAAATCGCAAGTAGTGCGTGATTCGTTGGATGTACTACAAGAGAAATTTGCTCATACTATCAAAATCGGCGGAGCTTATTTTAATGTATTAGCAGCCCAAAAGTTTGTAGAAGTAAGCAAAGCCAACCTCAAACGTGTAACGGCATTACAAGAAGTAGTAAAAGCTAGAGCCAAAAATGGCCTAAATGCAGGAGTAGACTCGTCGATTGCCAACGCCGAAGTGTCCAATGCTCGCTTGAGTGTAATAGATGCCCAAAATATTGAGATTCAAGCCAATAGCCAATTGGCGGTACTGCTCAATCTTGCTCCTCAGCATTTTGAGCTAGACAGTATATATTTTGTGAGTATACCAAGCGTATTGTCATCGGCAACAACAATTGATAGCAATCCTACTCTAAAGTTTTTTGAATCACGAATTACCATTTCTGATAATTTACAGAAACTGTATCTAAGAAATAAACTGCCTACAGTCAACTTATTTGGAGCATTTCAGACCAAGGCATCAGGCTTTAAGAATGATTATACACCCGACAACCAACATATAGATGGTAGTTATTTTGGCGGTATTTCGCCAAGTAGAAGTAATTTTTTGATCGGAGCAGGGGTATTCTGGAATTTTATGGCTCCTACCAAAATCAAAAAGCAAATAGAAGCACAAAAGCTGATTACAGAAGCCCTCAAATACGAATATGCTCAAACCCAAAATCAGTTGCAAAACCAATACATATTGGCCGACCAACGTATTGCCAACGCTTTGTTGAGCTACCAAGAATCGCCAATTCAGCTAGAAGCTGCCAAAAATGCTTATGAGCAAAAGGCTTTGCTTTATAAAAATGGATTGTCCAATATTATCGACCTTACCCAATCGCTTTTTGTACTTAACCGTGCCGAAACCAATATCAATGTGGCTTATGCCAATGTTTGGCAGGCTTTATTGCTCAAAGCCGCTACCAATGGAGATGTCGATTTACTTATGAAACAAGCTAGATAACCGATGAATTTAATTAGAACAGCCCTCAGAAAACCCATTACCATTTTGGTACTGGTAGCAGGTTTATTGTTTTTTGGCATTAATTCTATCAGAAATATCAAGATAGACATTTTTCCAGATATGAACTTGCCTGTTATTTATATTTCTCACCCATTTGGGGGGTACACTCCTACCCAAATGGAAACGTTTTTTGGTAAGCAGTATGTCAATTTGTTATTATATGTTTCGGGGGTAAAAAGTATCGAAACCAAAAATATTCAAGGACTTACCCTAATAAAATTAACTTTTTATCAAGGTACCAACATGGCACAAGCTGCCGCCGAGGTAGCGGCGTTTAGTAATAGGGCTCAGGCCATATTTCCGCCTGGGTCGCAACCTCCCTTTATTTTGCGTTTCGATGCCTCAACATTACCTGTAGGCGAATTGGTTTTAAGTAGTAAAGTGAGGTCAAACAACGAACTTCTCGACTTGGCCAATACCTATATTAGGTCGTCATTTACTTCTATTCCAGGCTTGGTAGCACCACCACCTTTTGGGGGCAATATCAGAACGGTAGTTATTAAAGCCGACCCTGAGTTGATGCGTTCGCACAATGTTACACCCGACCAAATTGTTGAGGCGATTCGTTTAAATAACCAAACTTCGCCATCAGGTAACGTCCGTATTGGCGACTACAACTATATTACACCCGTTAATACTACTATCAAAAAGCTTACAGATTTTGAAGATATTCCGTTGTTCAAAGGAAGTGTTGCCAATTTGTATTTACGAGATGTAGCTACCGTCGAAGATGGTGCCGATATTACCAGTAGCTATGCCCTTGTCAATGGAAAGCGTTCGGTATATATGGCTATTACCAAGTCGGCCGATGCTTCTACATGGGATGTCGTTCAAAATTTGAAAAAAGCATTACCTCGTTTCCAAAGCCAGTTGCCCGAAGATGTCGAGCTGTCGTATGAGTTTGACCAAAGTGTGTATGTAATCAATGCCGTAAAAAGTTTGTTGAGCGAAGGGGCCATTGGGGCTGTACTTACGGGTTTGATGGTACTTTTATTTTTGGGCGATACTCGTGGAGCATTTATTGTAATCCTAACGATCCCTACCTCGATTATTGCTGGAGTATTGTTTCTCCAGTTGTTTGGACAAACCATCAATATCATGACCCTGAGTGGTTTATCTTTGGCAATTGGTATTTTGGTTGATGAATCTACCGTAACCATAGAAAATATCCACCAGCATTTAGACATGGGCAAGCCCAAGGCTCTGGCCATTTGGGATGCTTGTAAAGAAATTGCTTTTCCCAAATTATTGATTTTATTCTGTATTTTGGCGGTATTTGCACCTGCCTTCACCATGAAAGGTATTCCAGGGGCATTGTTTTTACCATTGGCTTTGGCTATTGGTTTTTCCATGCTTGTTTCGTTCCTTTTATCCCAAACATTTGTTCCTATTATGGCCAACTGGCTCATGAAAGGGCATGAAAAAGAACACGCACAAAAAGCTGGAAAAACCCTGAGCGAAGATGAAGAATTTCAACAAACAGGATTAAGTCCTGAGTCGGAAAACGATACTTTGAATCAGAAAAAGGTGTTGGTAGAAGCACCCAAAGAACCAATCAAAATAGGTATTTTTGATAGATTCAGAAATAGATTTATGCGATTTATGGATAGAATTTTACCCTATCGCAAGCCTATTATTGTTGGCTATTTGATATTGGCAAGCTTGGCAACGTACCTATTACTTACTAATATTGGGCGAGATGTACTCCCTAAAGCCAACGGAAGCCAGTTTCAGGTACGTTTAAGAGCCAAACAAGGAACACGAATAGAACGTACTGAAGAAAAACTCATTAAGTCGGTTAGTATTCTGGAGCAAATGGTAGGTCGTGAAAATATCTCTATTACTTCGGCTTTTGTAGGGCAACACCCTGGGTTATTCTCGACAAGTCCTATCTATTTGTTTATGAGTGGCCCACAAGAAGCCGTATTACAGGTACAATTGCACGAGCATTATAAAGTAGATTTAGAAGATTTGAAAGAAGATTTCAGAAAGAAAATCAAAGCTGCTATGCCCGATTTACAACTGTCGTTTGAGCCGATCGAACTAACAGATAAAATCCTGAGCCAAGGCTCACCCACACCTATCGAGGTGAGGATTTCGGGAAGAAATAAAAAGAATAATGAAGAATATGCCAATAAGGTTGTAGAAAAACTCAAACAGTTGGATTACCTAAGAGATGTTCAGATTGGACAATCTACCAAATACCCAGCTATCAATATTTCTATCGACCGTGTTCGTGCTGCCCAGTTGGGTGTCGATATTGCCGAAATTTCTCGTTCTATTACGGCATCTACGTCGTCGTCAAGGTATTCAGACAAAAGTGTTTGGGTAGACGAAAAATCAAACCAAACCTATAGCGTACAGGTACAAGTACCCGAAAACAAAATCAAGAGTATCAACGACATTAACGAAATTCCTATTTCAAAAAATGCTACCCGACCAGTATTGGGCGATGTTGCTACAATTCAGCAAGATGTAACCTATGGCGAAAATGATAACCTTGGAGCCGTACCTGTTATTTCGGTAACAGCCAATTTGTACAAAACCGATTTGGGTGCTGCCACTACTGGCGTAACAAAAGCTATTGATTCTTTGGGCGAGCTACCACGTGGATTGACTATCGAACCAGTAGGATTGAGCAAAGTACTTACCGAAACCCTCGATAGCTTACAGTCGGGCTTGATAGTAGCTATTATCGTAATTTTCTTGATGTTGGCTGCTAATTTTCAGTCATTTAAGGTTTCTTTTGTAGTACTAACTACTATTCCTGCGGTATTATTGGGGGCCTTGTTGATGCTCAAATTAACGCATTCAACCCTCAACCTTCAATCTTATATGGGTATAATCATGTCGGTGGGGGTATCTATTGCCAATGCGGTATTACTGATTACCAATGCCGAACACCTTCGTTTGCACAATGGCAATGCCCTTGAGTCGGCTCGTGAGGCAGCAGCTTTGCGTTTAAGGCCTATCTTGATGACCAGCGTAGCCATGGTAGTAGGGATGATTCCGATGGCCTCGGGCTTGGGTGAAGGGGGCGATCAAACATCACCTTTGGCTCGTGCCGTAATTGGAGGGCTGTTGGCTTCTACGGTAGCAGCGTTGGTATTCTTACCATTGGTATTTGCATGGTTTCAAGAAAAAACTTCTACTACTTCGGTATCTCTCGACCCCGAAGACCGTGAAAGTAAACATTATATTCCGAGTATTTATGATAGCAAAGCCTAGTGAAATAAGGTACAGCTATTACTCAGCATTCTTATTTACCTAACCACTTTTTACTTATATTTTTTACTCTGATACAAAAAACGAATTTGTAATCTAATTGATGAATAAATATGAAATCAGCTCATTTAAAATACACGGTTCTCGTAGCGGGAATATTTGTTTCGTCTATCATATTATATAGTTGTGGCACATCGGAAGCCAAAACCGAAGAAAAAAAGGAAGCAGCCCCAACAATAACAACCGTAGAAACCATTGCTTTAGAAAAAGGTATTATGTCGTCGGCCTTGCAGATTCCTGGCGAATTAACCGCCAAACAAGATGTGGACTTGTACGCAAAGGTGAATAGCTTTGTACGACAAATGACAGTAGATGTTGGCTCGGAAGTAAAAGCTGGGCAGTTATTGGCGGTATTAGATGCTCCCGAAATTACGGCTCAACTTACAGCAGCTTCGTCTCGCCTAAAATCACAAGAAGCGGTATATATTGCCAGTAAGGCCAATTACGACCGTTTGCTGCAAACAAGCCAAACGCCAGGAACGATTTCGCCGAACGAATTAGACCAAGCCTTGGCACGTAAAAATGCAGATATGGCTATTTTGGAAGCTGCCAAAGCTAATTACAAAGAAATAGCCGATACCAAAAACTATTTGGAAGTACGTGCTCCTTTCGATGGCACTATTTCGGTACGTAATATTAGCTTAGGGGCTTATGTAGGGCCTTCGGGCAAGGGTTCTGAAAAACCTATGTTTTTTCTTCAAAACCAACGCATACTAAGATTAGCGGTGGCTATTCCTGAGGTATATACGGCTTATTTGAGCAACAATACCGAAGTGTCATTTTCTGTAAAAGCTCGTCCAAACGAAGTTTTTCATGCCAAAGTAAAGCGTATGGCGGGTTCGTTGGATACACGTTTGCGTGCAGAACGAATTGAAATGGATATAGACAATAGTGCCAAAAAGCTACTGCCGGGTATGGTAGCCGAAGTGAAAATTACCTTACCTTCAAAAGAAAGCACATTTATTGTGCCTAAGTCGGCTTTGGTGGTGGCTCCAGAAAGAGTATTTGTGGTACGTGTGGTTAATGGCAAAGCCGAATGGGTAGATGTACAAAAAGGTAGAGAAGTAGATGGTAATGTCGAAATTTTTGGAGATTTAAAGCAAGGCGATACCCTCGTCAAAGTGGCAAGCGAAGAAGTACGTAATGGCTTCCCTGTTAATATAGCCAAATAAGCACTACTTGTGTTGTGATACAATAGCCCGTGTGAGTTCTTCTTTCACGGGCTATTGTATTTGATAGTTTTACAAACTTGGATATATATTGTTGCAAATCAACTATGCTTGTGTATTTTGCTTATCTATTTTATCATTTAGTATTATGACCCAACTGCCAACAGCACTATCTTACAGTATTAACAAGCCAGATTCTAAGGATTTAACCTTCAAAATTTGGAAAAATGACTCTGAAAATCCTTTTTCGGATTTATCACGTTATAATTACTTTACATTAATTTGCCTCAATAAAGGTAATATTACCCTCAAAGCCGACCTCGCTACGCATCAGGTTCAAGAAAATGCAGTTTTGTTTTTTAGTCCTTATCAGCCCTTCAAACTCGAAACAGACGAAGTCCTTGACCTTACGATTATCAATTTTCACCCCGATTTTTTCTGTATTCTCAAGCATCAAAAAGAGGTATCTTGCAATGGCGTATTGTTCAATAACCTCTACGATACTCCTTTTGTACAGCTCAATAACCAGCAACGTGCTATGTTGGACATTCTGCTACAACAAATGATTGATGAAATACAACAGCAGGAATTGGCTCAGTACGACTTACTGGTATCGTATCTCAAGATTTTTTTGATTCATACTACTCGCTTCAAAACCCAAGAACAAGATGCTCATAGCCAAAACGAGGCTGTAGTAAGTGTACCCGAACGACCTGTTTTGCAAAAACTCAAAGAGCATATCGAGCAATATTTTATCAAAGAACATTCACCGAGTTTTTATGCCGATTCGTTGAATATTAGTCTAAAAGCATTGGGCAAAATCACCAAAAAGCATTTTGATAAATCACCTTCTGAAATGATTCAAGAGCGCCTTATGATGGAAGCCAAGCGGGAGCTATATCTTACCGATAAGTCTGTAAAAGAAATAGCCTATAATTTGGGCTTTGATGACGAATATTATTTTAGTCGACTTTTCAAAAAAAATACCGATACCTCGCCTTTGCATTACCGAAAAACCGTTGGCGAAGACCAAGCACGTAAGTTAAATATCGAATTTTAAGTTTTCGTTAAAAGCATTATTTTTTCAACAAATCAGAATTTTTTTTTACGATTCTTTAGTATTTTTGAATATATTCTGCATTTATATACTAAAAAATATAGAAAAAGTAATATTCCTAACTTGACCATTATTATAAAAGAGAGCCAAAGGTGAAATTTGTCCATGCTTTGGCGTGATTCATTCATTCTTTTGCAGATAAGAATATCGCAACTTTGTATTGTTCAATTAACAAAGATTTTTCACTCAAAAACAAATAAGCAATCATGCAAATTAAAAGAAGTGCTTCAGCTCAATGGATTGGTTCAGGTAAATCAGGAAAAGGAACTTTGAATTCGCCAAGTGGTGTATTAAATGCAACACAATATTCATTCAATACTCGTTTTGAAGATGGTATTGGTACAAATCCTGAAGAATTGGTAGGGGCTGCTCATGCGGGTTGTTTCTCGATGCAACTGGCCTTTAACTTACAAGGAGCAGGTTTTACAGCCGATAGTATTGATACTGTATCTGAAGTTATCTTAGAAAATGGCACTATCACAACTATCAACCTTAGTACATCAGTAAAAGCAGAAGGCTTAGACCAAGCAAAATTTGAAGAATTGGTAAATCATGCCAAAGTGAATTGTCCTATCTCAAAATTATTCAATGCCGAAATTACTTTGAAAGCTACATTATTGTAGTCAACGATGTTAAAATCCCGAATTTTGGGGTAATTTAAAATAAAGACCTCGTGTTTGTGTTTATTGGGATTCATGAGGTAAACCATCGTGCATTTTTTGACTATTAATCAAACAAGGCGGTCGAAAACCTAATTTCGACCGCCTTGTTTGTTCTAAAAATTCGGGATGAATCATGTATCGACGAATTAAAACTATCATTGAGATTGAAGCTGTTTGTACTTTTTCAAATACCTATCTATAGCCTACAATAAAAATTATTATGTCCTCTATTTTTTTTATCTTTGAAATTCGCCCCAAAAAAATAAATACTATCAAGTTTTAACTCTCCAAAACCGACTCCTAAAACCGCAAATGCTCAAAGAATTTACCTATAAACAGTTTGGTAATATCAAACTATCAGAAATTAATACTAGTGATAATTCGCTCACGGGTGTTCATGAACATATCAAAGTTTTATTTTTACCTGCAGGCTTCAGAGTAAAAGTAGATTTTCAAGCGTTTCATTTAAAGGCCGATGCTTTACTTTTTGTCAATCCTAAAGTGGTAATTCAGCCATTGGATGATACCCCCAATGATGGCGATTTAATTTATTTCAATCGAGATTTTTATTGTATCGAACTTCACGACCAAGAGGTTGCTTGTGACGGTATCTTATACAATAATGTTTTTGAAGTTCCTTTTATTGAATTAGATTCCAGCCAGTCAGCCAATGTCAAAAATATCATTGAAGAGATTCGCTTAGAAATGATAACGGATGATGCTAATACGGAAGAAATGCTACGAATCTTACTGAAACTCATTATTTTGAAATCAACTAGAATTTGGAAACAACAACATCAATTGGCCGACGACAGTAAGCACGTTGATGTACAGTTTTTAAGAAAATTTAGCAAGCTCGTAGAGCAACATTACAAAACGCATCATACCGTAGCAGATTATGCCGACATGCTGTTTATAACCCCCAAAAACCTCAGTAAAAAAATCAGTTTACTGAGTAAAAATACGCCAAACGATATTATCAAACATAGAATAATCCTCGAAAGCAAGAGGCTTTTGGCACATACCACACTCAGTGTCAAAGAGATTGCCTATAGCCTAAACTATGAAGATGATGCCTATTTCGTTAGGTTTTTCACAAAGCATACGGGTATATCTCCAACATCTTTTCGAAAGCAATTTTAAGGTAATTCTATAAAATATCAACAAGGCATGGCTCAAAAGGTCATGCTTTTTTTGTGTTTTGCGAACATCAAAAGCATTTTTTTATCAATGGGTAAAAAGTACAACCAAAAGCGAAAAGCGTCCATTGAGGCACAAGACAAATTGCCCCAACTTTGTATCATCAAAAAACAACAACAATTCTAACAAATACAAACATGAAAAAGACAATTTTAGCAATCGCAATTTTAGTTTCTCTTTTTACTAATAGCCTAATCGCTCAAACCAAAAGAGTGCCAGCTTCGGCAGGAAGAGCAGAGTACATCGAAGTAGAAAAAAATGTACGCTTACACGTAACTGACCTCGGAACTGGTAAGCCTATCGTTTTGATTCACGGGTGGCCATTGAGTGATGCCATGTATGAATATCAATATCAATATTTGGTTCAAAAAGGATTTAGAGTAATTGGTATTACATTACGTGGCTTTGGAAAATCTGATAAACCTTATGGTAAGTATAATTTCGATGTGTTTTCGGATGATATTAAAATTGTACTAGAAAAATTAAAGATTCAAAATGCAGTTTTAGGTGGTTTTTCGATGGGCGGTGCAGTTGTGATTCATTACGTAACTAAATACAATGCTGCTCATGTAAGTAAATTGGCTCTGTTTGGTGCTGCTGCCCCATCTTGGAAACAAAGAGATAGTTCTCCATTTGGTGTTACTGCAGCTGCTGGTGCGAATTTAATCAATCAAACCATGACTCAACGACAAGATTTAATTGCTGGTTTTGGAAGTGCCTTCCCAGCAAAAGAAGGTAATATTTCTAAAAATGTTGAAAAATGGTTGGAAAGTATCAATTTAGAGGCATCTCCTTATGCCACAACACAATCTATTACTGCCTTACTTGACCTCGACTTGCGACCTGTATTGGCAAAAATTAACATTCCAGTAGCCATATTTCATGGAACACAGGATAAACTTTGTCCTTTCCCTTTGGCAGAAGAGTTGAACAAAGGAATCAAAAATTCGTATATCGTAAAATTTGAAGAAAGTGGACACGCCTTGTTTGTAGAAGAAGCTACAAAATTCAATCAAGAGCTTGAAAAATTTGCCAACAAATAAGAAATGAGAAACAGCCCTTATGGAGTACTGAGACACCATAAGGGCTGTTTAAAATAAGAACAAAGTCAAAAATCAATCAAATGAAACCTTCTAAAAACTTGGCAATTGTACTCGGATTGCTTTCTTCTTTGTTTTTTGCATTTACGTTTATTATTAATCGAAAACTTTCAATCACTGGAGGAAGTTGGGTTTGGAGTGCCTCATTGCGGTTTTACTGGATGCTCCCATTTTTTTTAGCTATTGTTGTTTATAGAAAAAACTTTCATGAACTCGTTCTTGAGCTACGAAAAAACTTAAAATGGTGGTTATTATGGAGTTCTGTAGGGTTTGGAATATTTTATTCGATGCTTACTTTTGCGGCATCATTTGGTCCTTCATGGCTGATTGCTAGTACTTGGCAATTCACAATCATCGCAGGAATGATAGTTTCTTTGTTCGTCAACAAGACCCAAAATAACCAGATTGAGCAACTCAAAAAGCCATTTCTATTTTCAGGAATTATATTATTGGGTATTGCCATCATGCAAATTACTCATGCTCAATCTATCTCGATGTCTGAGTTATTATTAGGGCTAATTCCTGTGCTGATTGCCTCATTTGCCTATCCTATCGGCAACAGAAAAATGATGCAATTAGTCGACGGGAAGTTAGATGTTTATCAAAGAATTTTAGGCATGATACTATGCAGTATGCCATTTTGGATACTTCTAAGCGGTTTTGAATTATTGATAAATCATGTTACTCCGCCAAGTGGTCAATTAGTTCAGACATTTATTGTAGCTGTCTGTTCTGGAGTTATTGCTACCATACTTTTTTTTACGGCAACCGACATGGTTCGCAGCGATGAAAAACAACTTGCCACTATCGAAGCCACACAATCGGCTGAAGTCATATTTACGTTAATTGGCGAAATGTTATTTTTATCCGTTAGTTTTCCTAACAACATCGAACTACTAGGTATCGCCCTTGTAATGATAGGAATGATACTTCATGCTATTAAATAGCAATACTGGGTAATGTTATTGCCAGCACACTAAATCCACTTAATCTATTAAAAAATCTGCTCGTTCTGTTTTAAAACATAACTTTCAAGTAATTACAGACCGCATAAAGTTCCTATAAAGATAAGAGTAGATTAAGCATCAAGATTTTCTGATTTTCAGGATTAAATCTCTTAACTGCTGGTTATCAGTAGTATTACAACATAATAATATAAATACCACAAATCATTATCACTTCTTAATATAGTTCAACGTTATTTTATAAAAGTTAGACTAACTTTAGGTCGATTATAACAATCTTTGCCCGTCTTCGGTATTTACTTAAAATATATTATTATGTCGCATTTTAGTTTTTTTGATAGAGATATTAGCTGGTTATATTTCAACGAAAGAGTACTACAAGAAGCCCAATCTAAATCTGTACCCCTTTTGGAACGAATTAAGTTCTTGGCCATTTATTCGTCTAACTTAGATGAATTTTATCGTGTACGTATTCCTGCCCTTATTGCTCTCAAGAAAATAGCCGTAAAGGAAAACCTAGAAAATAAAAAAAACAATCAAGATACTTTTTCCAAAATTCAAATAATTGTCAATGCTCAATTACAACTTTTTGGAAAAATACTTTCGCAAGAACTTATTCCTGAGTTACGAAAAAATCAGATTCATCTTGTTTATAACGAGGCCATTCCCGAAGTTGTAATACCAGAAGCTAAGGCTTATTTTTTTTCGCAAATATTAGCTTTTTTACAGCCTATTCGCTTATCGGACGAAAATTGTGTTTGTTTTCCTGAAAACAATAAGCTCTATGCCCTTGTGGATGTTGTCGACGATACCACGCTATCGCCAGATTTGTTGATGATTAATATTCCTTCCGAGCAGCTTCCTAGATTTTTTTCATTGAATAAAAATGGGATTCAATACATTCTTTTTTTGGAAGATATTATCAAAACTTTTTTGCCTCTTATGCTAAAAAGGTATACAGTCAATGGTTTTTATAATTTCAAAATTACCCGCGATGCCGACCTTTCTTTGGAGGATGATTATAAAGGTGATTTGGTTGAAAAAATGGAAAAACTCATAGCCAAACGAGACTTTGGCTATGCAACACGTTGCCTTTATGATGCCAATACGCCCAACGAGGTTATCCAAACTTTGGTACAAAAACTCAACCTGCGTAAATCTAGCTTGGTTGCGGGGGGTGTTTATCATAATTCCAAAGATTTTGCCTCTTTGCCTATACAGCAACCTCAGTTTAGATACGATACTTGGAAGCCAACACCACACCCTTTTGAACAACAAGACGGCTTACTTCTCGACTTAATTCAGCAAAAAGATATGATGATTCATGCTCCGTACCAGTCGTATGATACGGTGTTGCGTTTTTTCAATGAAGCTGCTATGGATACACACGTCGAAGAAATCTATGTGACACTATACCGAGTTGCTAGCGATTCCCGAATTGTGAATGCGTTGATTAGTGCCGCCAAAAATGGCAAAAAAGTAACGGTTTTGGTAGAATTAAAAGCTCGGTTTGATGAAGGAAATAATATTAAATGGGCCAAAAAAATGAAGGCTGAAGGTGTCAAAATTATTTATAGTATTCCCTCGCTAAAGGTACATGCCAAAATTGCCCTTATCAAGAAAAAACAAGGAGATTCAATATCGTATTTGGGGTTGTTGGCTACTGGAAATCTTAACGAAAGTACCGCACGGTTTTATACCGACCATATTTTACTGACTTCGCATCAGGATATGCTCGACGAAATGAAACAGGTTTTTCACTTTCTTAGTAAGAAAAAGAAAAAACCTGCTATTTCAGATATTACCAGTTTTCAGTACTTACTTGTAGCTCAGTTTAATTTGCTCCAAAAGTTTGTTCAGCTAATAGACCAAGAAATTGCCAATGCCAAACAGGGGCTTCCTGCCTCAATCACTATCAAACTCAATAACCTCGAAGAGCAAGTTTTAATCCAAAAACTCTACGAAGCTTCCAATGCAGGAGTCAAGATCAACCTGATTGTGAGAGGTATCTGTTGCCTAATCCCTGAGGTGGCGGGTATGAGCGAACATATTAAAGTACACCGAATTATCGACAAATATCTGGAACATGGTCGGATTTTTGTATTTCATAACAATGGTCAAAATAACGTATTTATGGGTTCGTCCGACTGGATGAATCGCAATATATACCGTCGTATCGAGGTCTGTTTCCCAATTTTTGACCCTGAAATTAAGAATGAACTACTAACCTTACTTGATATGCAGTGGCAGGATAACCTACAGGCAGTACAACTCAGCAATACAGTACCTAATATTCCAATCAAAACCACTGGAAATGCAGTTCGTTCGCAAGAAGCTATTTATGAGTTTTTAAAAAATAAAAGATAGAGTACCCACTTTGACACCGCCAAGAGGTTGATAAATTCATTAACCTCTTGACACCTAAACGCCATACTACACTGACAACCAACACATTACTCCACTAGCTACGGTATTTTTTAAAAAACCACACCTTTAGTATATCGGCCGTAATGATATAAGCTACCACTATCAACAACATTGCACCTAGATTGATAAAGGGCAATGGTGTTAAACCTATATCGTTGGCAAAGGGCATATATGGCAACCCAAGCGTAAGTACAAGTCCTAAAATGCTTAATAGAAAAAGGTATTTTCCTGGTTGGCTTTTGAAGAAATTTTTATGGGTTCTGATAATAAACAAAATGAATAGTTCTGTAAGAATAGACTCGATAAACCAGCCTGTCTGAAAAGCCGATTCTTTTACTTTGAGAACATACAATAGCGTAAGAAACGTTAGAATATCGAACAATGAACTATGAATACCAAAAATAAGCATATAGTTGCGGATAAACCTCAAGTCCCACTTGCCAGGTTTATTGAGCTGTTCTTGGTCTACATTGTCGGAAGCTACCGTCAAATAAGGGAAGTCGGTAATAAAATTCATCAACAAAATCTGCTTGGGCAGCATAGGTAAAAAAGGCAATAGCAAAGAAGCAAAAGCTACACTAAACATATTGCCAAAGGTAGAACCTGTATTGATAAAAATATACTTCAGTGTATTGGCAAAAGTTTTTCTACCTTCTTTAATACCATCAACCAATACCATTAGGCTTTTTTCCATCAACACAAAATCGGCGGCTTCACGAGCTACATCTACGGCATTTTCGACCGATATACCCACGTCTGCGGCATTAATAGCAGAAACATCGTTGATGCCATCGCCTATATAAGCTACAGTATAAGACCTGCGAAGAGCCAAAATAATTCTTTCTTTTTGCTGGGGTTCTACTTCTGCAAAAATATGAGTTTGCTTAACCAAGTGCTGCAGGGCTTCGGGGCTTGTATTGACTATTTCGCCCCCTGTGAGTACTTTGGGGTTGATAATACCTATTTTTTGAGCGATTGATGCTGCTACGTTTTTATTGTCGCCTGTAATTACTTTTAGGTTTACATGCAATTTGTGTAGCTCTTCGATGGTTTCGACAATACCCTCTTTTACAGGGTCT
Organism: Flectobacillus major DSM 103; assembly: GCF_000427405.1. NCBI lineage: Bacteria > Pseudomonadati > Bacteroidota > Cytophagia > Cytophagales > Flectobacillaceae > Flectobacillus > Flectobacillus major. Next base: position 24,804 of record NZ_ATXY01000004.1, on the reverse strand, counting down.
TCCAATAAAATAAACCCTGCCAGCGTCATGGCAGTTTCATCATTTTTGGTGATAATATCTGTTTCAATATTTTTATAACAAATGGCAATAGCACGCAATCCAGACATGCCAAATTGTTCAAATTTACTTACTAAAGCGGCTTGATGTAAGGCTATATCCTCAACAACACCATTGTCGAGCTGTACTGTCGAGCATATTTCTATAACTTGAGCAAATGCCCCTTTGGTAATCAGCAAACGCTCTTCGTTGGTTTTGACAGCAATACTGAGGCGTTTGCGGAGAAAATCATAGGGTATTTCACCAATTTTTTGGGCGGAATTGCTCGCATCAACGTTTAGCCGCCTAAGGGCATCGTCCATCGGATTGGCATAACCGCTTTCGTGAGTGGCATTCCAAAAAGCCAATTGTTTTACCCATTCACTTGCTTGCCCTGCTTCATTGACCAAGCCTACCACCTTGATTGAGCCTTCGGTAATAGTACCAGTTTTGTCGGTACAAAGCAGGTTCACTTCGCCTAGGTTTTGAATAGAGGCCAATTTTTTGACAATTACCTTTTTTTCGAGCATTCTTTTAGCACCTGCACTCATGGCAATGGTAGTAATAGCTGGCAACAACTCAGGAGCCATACCTACCGCCAAGGCCAAGGCAAAAAGGGCAGAGTCGATAGGGCTTTTGTGATTGAGTAAATTAATGACCAAAATAAAAACCGATAACACAAGGGTTATTTTCATCAAAAAGAAACCAAAATCTTTGATACCTTTTTCAAAAGTAGTCTCAATCGTTGTTGAGGCACTCTGGGCTATTTGACCAAATATGGTATTATTGCCCGTTGCAATTACCACTGCTTTGGCGTTGCCACTCACAATACTAGCTCCTTCCCACAGGCAATTGGTTCTTTTAGACAGCTCTGTTTTTGCTGGCAGTATGCCAGCTTGTTTTCTTACTGGGTACGACTCGCCCGTAAGACTAGCTTCGTTGGCATTCAGCTCATTATCTTCAATAATAAGGCAATCGGCTGGAATCATATCGCCCGCTTTGAATACCAGAATATCGCCCGTCACAATCTCTAACGAGTTGATTTCTATTGGTTGGTTGTCTCTAATAACTGTACTTTTCAACGAAATCATAGATTGTAGTTTTTCTACCACCCTACTAGCATTTCTTTCTTGAAAAAAACTTAACAGCCCCGTAGATAACACAATAAACATAATAATGAAGACATCGGAGGTATCGCCCAAAAACGCCGAAAGAATTACAGCTCCAATCAATAAAAGCATAAGTGGGCTTTTGAATTGAGCTATAAATAGTTGTAAATCCTTTATAAATCGTGATGCTTCTTTTTTGTGGTTGGTGGAGTTTTGAAGTAAAACTGCTGCCTCTTGTCGAGATAGCCCTTTTTCTGAGCTATTTAATTGTTGAAACCAATAACTGGCATCAAATTGCCAAAATTCATTTTCTATCATAGTTTACATCAGATGGATTGTTGCTTTAGTTTTTGACAAAAACCTTGATGCCACAAAGTAGCTGAATTATTTGATTTCTGCACAAAAAATAACAACTATCATAATTTGAGATAGGACTGATATGAAGCGGGCTGTTGCAAAAAAACCTTATCTTAATCCAACAAAATTGAATCAAAATAAGGTTTATGTACTACAAGGAATATTGATTAAGTATTAAGAACCTTTGCCACAAACACTTTCGTTTATGAGGGTTCACTTGCTTTTTGTCACCACAACAAAAACATTTTCTATTTATTTTTTTTCATGTTTTTTTCGGCCAATGAAGATATCGACTTGCCTAAGGCATCCATATCACGATTGAAATTTTGCTTAAATATGCCCCATTTTTCTTTAGGACCTTCTTCATAATTTTGGATTTTGAATTTCAAATCCGCATTTTTCTGATTAAGTACATTTAAGTCTTTTTCTAATGATGCACGAGTTTTGGCATCTTCGGTTTTGAGTTTTTCTTCAATCTCACCGATTATACGTTCATTTTCGGCGAGCCTAGTTTCGGCTTCAACCTTGTATTTACGATACTCATTAACAGAATCCGAGCGAGCTTGTTGTAGATCTTTGGTAGCTTCAACAACATCGGCTTTAGCTTCTTCTACTTTTGCTTCTTTTTTCTCGGGCGAAGTATTACAGTTTGTCAAGCCTATAATGGCTAGAAAGGTAAGAAGAACTATATTAAAGTGTTGGATTTTCATTGCTTACTTTGGTTTAATTTTTGATATTTTGAAATAATACGATAATCCTTAAAGAGAGCCCTTTCCTCTGATAATCCGTAGTAATACGGCTACCACAGCAATGACCAAAAGAATGTGAAGAATATTTCCTCCGTGAAAGCCAAAAAAGCCTGTTGCCCAAATAATAACTAAAATAATTGCGATAACATAAAGAAGATTACTCATACAGTTTGTTCTAAGGGGTTTAGAAGTTCTACTCTACAAAGTTGAGCTTTTAACTTGGCTAAAGTGTTACACAAACCTTGTTATAAGTTACATAATTCACACATTGGCCTTCTTTAATAGATATACCATGTATTAAATTGTATATAAAAAACTAATAATCAAACAAAACCGCAAATGGCAGATTTTGCTTGATGGATGTATCAGCAATTCATCAAATTATTGAGATTACTCAAATTTGTAGAGAGTCTTCTTCTTGCAAAGAATCAATTAAGCTATTTTTAAATGATTTTTCGATGGTTAATCGTGCCATTAGGTAACTCACTGTAGATTCAGCTCCTTGGTTAAGATTAACAGACGTTTCTTCTAGCCCATCATAACAGCCCCCTGTACAAGGATTATAGATAATTTGGTGCAAATGGTTATTCCCTAAAAACCAATTGAACGAGGTTTCCATTTTTTTCATATACTCTTCTTCTTTGAACACACCATAAAATTTGCTGAGTGCCAAAATCGTATAGGCAATATCAATGGGCTGTTCGCCACCAATAGCTGGCGGAAATTGTTCTTCGCCTTTTTGTAACCAACTTTTATTTGAAATTACTTTAATGCTATCGTCACGGAAGGTTTTGGATAACAAAAAGTCAAACGAAGATTTGGCTATTGATTTGTAAATTGGATTACCCGTGGCAAGCCAAGCACATAACATAGCTTCGGGCAAAATACTGTTGGCGTAGGTTAAATAGCTTTCAAACCATTCCCATTCGCTACTAGACTCATGACGGTACATTTGTACGAGTCTATTGGCTAGTTTTTCTATAAACGGAAGGTTTTGATAAGTTCCGTTTTTGCTATTAGCATAAAATAAACCCTTGATAGCAAAAGCCATAGCACGAGTAGAGTGAATCTTGCTAATATTGTCCAAAGTGCTTTGTAATGTAGCCTCTGCTTCGGCAATCAGCTTGTGAGGCAACAGATTTCCAACAGAAATCAGATAGCCCAAAGCCCAAATAGCTCGACCGTTGGAGTCGGCCAAATTGGTAGCGTGGTTTTGCTCAGTAAAGGTAAATTGCTCGTCGACATAATTGAGGAAATAGCCTTCGGGCTGTAAACAAAACTTAATAAAATTAAAATAGGTACTGATATAAGGTATATCGGCGGGGTCGTTGGTAAGCTCAAAGTGTTGACATAAAGCCACCATAGCCCGTGCGTTGTCGTCGAGGGTATAGCCTGTATCAATATCGGGATGATTAATCTGGGCAAACTGAATCATACCAAAATTGGTGGTCATTTTCTTGATATGGTCAAGGTTTATAACAGGAATATGATAATGTAAGGTAATATGTTCGTTGCTAATGCCTTCAAAAAGAATAGCATGAGCAATAGCGGCATTTTCCCAAGCCGTAGAGGCCATTCGGTGGAGTCCGTTAGAGCTAATACTTTTTCGCAAAGCAGCATCGCTGATTAAGCTATTGACGGCATAGGTCAATTGCTCGGCGTTTTCAAAGTCTATAATAATTCCTGCATCATTTTGTAAAACTTCACGTGCGTGAGGAATAGGTGTAGAAATAATAGGACAACCACAGCTAATAGCATACGAGAACGTACCACTTACGGCTTGGTTGGGGTCTTTAGAAGTAAACAGATAAATATCAGTAAGCTGCAAATATTCGAGTAGGGTATCGAGGGGCAGAAAAGCATTGATAAATCGCACGTGTTTTTCTAAATGGAGTGCCGATGCTTTATGTTCAAGCATTTGTCGATATTTTTCGCCCTCACGCTTTACTACCGAAGGGTGTGTTTTTCCAATTATTAAGAAAAGCACGTCGGGATTATGCTCTATAATAGCAGGAAGTGCCTCTAAAGTTGTTTCTATACTTTTGCCCGAACTCAATAAACCAAAAGTAGAAAGTACGGTTTTTCCGGACAAATCGTATTTGACCTTTAGTAATTCTTGGTCGGCATGAGGTACTAGGTGTGTGCCATGCGGAATTACTGTAATTTTTTCGGGAAGAATATCATAATCATTGATGAGGACATCCGATGAAAAATGGGTCATTACAATCACTGCCGCCGCTGTACTAGCCACCTGCTGAACGTGTGTTTTTAAGGACAATTGAGGCAATGGTAGCACCGTATGAAACACAATGACAATGGGCTTGGTAAGGAGGCTCTGGAATAACAAAAATTCATCTTTGGTACTATCAAAGAAGCCAAACTCATGCTGAATCATGACAATTTGGATGGTGGTATCTTCGTTGATTTTTTTAGCTAATTTCACAAAAGCCTTTGGTACACTGGTATTTAGTATATATTTTACCTCTTTGGGATAATGGTGCTGCTCGCTTTCCGATTCTAAAGCACACACTTTCAACGAAAATGAATGGTTAAATTTATTGTTGAGGGCTTTTACCAAATCCTGCGAATATGTGGCAATACCACACTCACGAGGTGGATACGATGTTACAAACAGTATTTCTGGTAATGACGACTCTATGGCTGCGATGTCCTGTTGGTTTTGTGTTGAAAAAACTTCAATCGCTCCTTCAACGGTCACATTATTGGTATGGTTTATGGCTATTCTCTTTCTCACCTTTTCCGAATTTAGTAATGACTAATTAATAATGAAGATTACATAAGCTAAAGCTTACTAGCCCAAAAAATATAACATTCTGTTATACAGATTTTTACATTTAATTCAGGAAAGATATTCTTATTCTTGCTTAAAGCTATTTTTAGTAATTAGTGGCTCAGTTATGATATTAAGTAAAGTTGCTGATTTCTGCCCAAATGACGTTACATAATACATATAGATAGTTATATAATTCACAGATAAGAGCCGACAACACAAAAAATCGTTCCGTAATAGTACAGAACGATTTCATCTCTCTTCACACTGTTTTGCTTAATTGATAAAGACTTTGATAGAATTAGTTATTGATGTACTGGAAATTGAATATCGTAGATTAAAGCATTCACGATATTGCTATCTAACCAATAAACATATTAACTATTTCATCATTAATTATTTAAAAAATAAGGGTTGTAACATAAAGTTGTAGTTTTTTGAGTAAAACAACCCATTCTCTCATTTAGGCAGATGGCATAAAGTGTTTTCTAGCTATTACTATTCAAACCAATAGCCTATTATATGAACTATGAGTATAACCAACTAACTCAAATTTATATACGTTAGTTGGTCAAACGCCCCTATTCATCAATATAAGTTAAAACCAATCGTAGCTTGTAACCAAGCATTTTTATAACGAGGGGTAGTTGAACTACCCGAACCACTGTTGTTTTGTACATCCCAACCAGCTCTAGCCCCTATCACAAGGTGATTTAGGTTTATGTCGACACCTCCAACAAAACACATAATATTTTTGCGAAGGTTATCATTACTAAATTCTGTTTCTTGTGCAACCGTTGTTGTTCCATCGGCAAATACATCTTTCTGTTTGATTAAATAAGAAAACTGCGGGCCTGCCAAAATAGTAATAAATTTGATGGGTTTGATAGCTAAGAAAATAGGCACATCTATATAAGAAGTAGTACGAGTAAAATCATAAGTACTACCTAGGATTTTTCCTGTTGCTTGGAAACCCTTCTGCGAAAAGAGTACTTCTGGCTGAATTCCAATTAATTTACCAAACGGAATCCCTAAATATACCCCTGCGGCTACTCCATATTTTGCATTGGCATTGAATGCCTCTCCTTGTGAGTCATACACATTAGAGTAATTTGTACCAGCTTTTAGACCAAACATGATGTTGTCACGCTTATCGCTACTATCTTGGGCATTGATATAGCTGGTTGCAGCCAATAACATCGCAAACATTAAAGTTACTTTTTTCATTTTTGTATTGAATTAGTTTTATCGTGTATAGGTGTTCAGAACTAGATAAATGAGTGATTAAATATGAGTACTAAACTTTGCACTAATACTTATCAATAATAGCATAGTTGGTATATTATATAATATCAAAAAACAAAATATACATATAATACACTCATTATAAGAATATTACAAAAAATGCTTGATTATTTAATTTTGGATACTAACGTTTTAACTGCCGTTCCGAGGTTGTCCATATCTTGGCTAAATTTGGTTTTGAAAACTTGCCATTGGTCTTTGCCTTCGAGCTTATAATTATCTAACTTGACTCTCATCTCATTATTTTTTTGCTCAAGGTCGGCTACTTTTTGGTTGTACTCAATATTGTCGGGGGCTTGGCCTAGTTTCTTCTGAGCATTGAGCTTAGCTATACTTTGGTTGTTTTCCAAGATTTTATCAGCTATTTCATGGCGATAATTTTGAATATCGGCTACATATTCTTCATTGGCCTTATTCAAATCTTTGTTGGCTTCAACCACTTTGTTTTGGGCATTTCGTACTCGCTGAGCGGGGGTATTGATACAACTGACTATCATTGTAAGTACCATAAGTAAACTCAGTCCTAGGGGTAATAGTATTTTTTTCATCAATTCTATTTAGTAAGGGTAATATGTTGAAAACAATAGGTGCGAAACTATTGCTTTTAATTATTCATAAACAAGTTCTATTTTTGGGCATATCGTTGTAGTAGTATGTATCAGTAAAGTCAATAGGCATATTGATTTTATATTAACAGACTTATGTAGTATATATCCTACTACTAGATATGGTATTAGGAAACAAAGAGCTGGCAGTATTCTGACTTTTCCAGATAGTCTTTTTCCCATTTATTCAATTAGGTTTATTGGTTGGCTACATAACCATGATACATGGTTGGCCTAATTTCATCAGATTGCTATTACATATTTACCGTAAAATATTGTATAAATCACACTTCTGATTATGTCAGCTATATTCCTTTTAATCAAACCATTACCTGTATTTTGATAGGCAATAAATACATCAAAAATGAAGATTATATAGTGCATAATAAAAACGGGAAAGTATATACTATCCCATTTTTAGCCAACCCTCTAATCGTCATTATATTCTACTGTTAATTCGTTATTGACAGTCCATACCCCAGGGGCATTCCATGCCATACGTTCGGCTTCATCTTTTTGGTATAAAGAACGTACCGTTCCAGTAAGGGTAACGGTATTACCCAATACATTTACGATAATGTCCTGATTATCAACAGACCAGTTGCGGATAAGAGCATTTTCGATATTCTTTTTTTCGATTTCATCATGGGTTTCCGACTTAATCTTGATGCCATTGGTAACCCCTGTAATACCGACAATATCTTTGATAGCTTTTTGAGCAGCTTGTTTTTCATAATTCCAGAAAAGTTCACCTTCCAAAGTTACCCAGCCCTCTTCTACTTTTACCTGTACTCTATCTTTTGGTACAGCCCAGCTCCAGCCAAGAGCATTAACTACATCTTTGGCAATATCGGCATCATCTTTTTGGCCAGTAGTATCAAACTTGATAGTAATATTCTCGACGATAGCCCTTACACCCGTTACATTTTTGGTAGCATATTCTGCTTCCGATTTTTTGGCATAGCTATCAACCACGCCAGAAAGTGTAACAATACCATCTTTGGCTGTAACCCCAATTTCGGCAGCATTCAATAATGGTTCCCATTTAATGGCATCTTGAACGTCTTTTTGAAGCGTTTCATTCCTTTTCATTGGTTTCGGTGTTTTGGAAGAAATAGAATTGATTACAACTGCGACATCATTTTGTCAAATTCCTCTTTGGTTTTTCCTACTTTGGTCTGAAGCTTGCCCAACATTTCTTGTTTTTTACCCTTCTCAAACATCAAATCATCGTCTGTTAAGATAGCAAACATTTGTTTTAGCTTTCCTTTTTGCTCTTCCCAATTACCCTCAATTTCAATTGTGTTCATAGTATTTTCTATTTAAAATGTTGAAAAATTATCACATTACAAAGCTGATAGTTGTGATTGAGTGATTAGTAAATAAATCAAGTTCTATTTTATATTCACCAATTGGTATTTTCAATATTTATTATCTAAATCCATACTTTCCAGTTCACTAATTCACAATCCCCCCCCCCCCGGAGGGCAGTTTGTCTTTGGGTTTACTATTATAGGTCGCAACTTGACTTACCAAGGCTTCGACAACAGTTATAATTTTGGTAGAATTTTTGGCGACAACATTGGCAATTGTAAATTCTAAAATCGTACCTAGTATTCTCTTAATGGGATTATGAGAATTGCCTATGATAATTTTTTTAGAAATATACCCAGTTGTTAGTCCAATAATGGTATTGAGAATATTGTTTTTTAGGTCGGGTACAACGCCCACTTCCTGAAAGGTATTTTTCAGAATATTGATAGGTTGCATATTTTCATAGATTTGAGCCGTTTGTTGTTTCAAAGCCTGTAAATCTTGTACTTGCTTGTTGTGCAACAAAATAATCATTTCGTTCAATACGTCAGTTTCGCTTGGGGTTTTCATACTTTTTTATTTTAACATATTCTCAATTACAATGTTGCTAATAGGCACTTTAATCCATTGACGTCGCAGAATATAAAGTATAATAGCACCCACAGCATAAACACCTGCTACCACAAAAAAGCCATAGTAAATTTTTCCTAGGGCTTCGCCTAGCCAAAATGCTACACCGACAGTTAACATCAAAACAACCATTGCAACAACAATAGCAAGAAGCAGTTGAACAGCCAAAGATGATACTATATCAGCCGATTTAGCGATTGTACGAAGCCTAAATAATGCTATCGTAGTTTTGGTATAATCTTCGGCTTTTTCGCAAAGCGTTTCTATTGATGTTGCGTTGTTGTTCATCAGAAATCTCTTAATTTATATTTTACTATAACGAATACAAAACTCTTATATTCAAAGGCTTATATTCTTGTGGTCTTCTAAGTTAGCTTTATTTTTAGCCACCAACTCTTCAGCCTCGTTCCAGGTACTTTGTACTTTTTTGTTGATAACTTCCAAAATACCTTCGTATTTGTCTTTTAGTTCGTCGAGGTAGTCTTCGCCTTTTCCAACAATATTCTTTCTTGTGATACTACCTTTTTCTGGGGCTATAATAATGCCTATTAAAGTACCAGCCGCCAAAGCCGCCAATATGCTAAGAAATATTTTATTTGATTTCATTGTAATGTATTTTAATTGTGTAATAGATTATATATATAGCCATAGTTACGAAACAATATTCGCTAGTTTTTTAGCTAGCAAAGGTCATTCATATCCACTTTTAATAATAGTAGAGAGCATCTTGAATCGCACGTTGGCCTTTATGGTGCTAGACTTGTGTGCAGGAATAATAATGGCTTGCCCTGTTTCGAGTAAACTAGATTTACCGTCTATTTCAACTTCTGCCTGCCCGTCTATTACCTGAATAAATGTATCAAATGCCGATATTTTCCCCGATAAAGCTTCTCCAGAATCAAAAGAAACAGCAGATACATTACCCGTTGTTTTACGAATAATAGTTTTTATTACGACCGAATTAGGAATATATTCAATAATTTCGACGATAATAAAGGTTTTAGATTTTTCCAATTCTGAATTTTCCAATGTATTAAGAGGTAAAATTGTATGGTGAAAAGAACAGTCTTATGAAGAGCTGTCCTTTCATTGCTTTTACGGGATAGCTTGTGACTATTTATCAAATACCACAATTTCTATCCTTTCAAAACAACTTAATCTTTTGCAGGCTGACCTTTTTTGATAATATTAATGACTTCTTGTCGCTTTTTATTTAATCGGTTTTCTACTCTACTCAACAGGGCTTCTTCTTTACCTACTTCAAATTTTAAGTCGGCATCGGTGAGCTGAGCAAATTTGTCCTTTAGCTGTTGTGATTGGCTATACCAATCGCCAGTAATTTTAAAGGTTTCAGCAACTTTCTCTGGAGCTTTGTTCATGATATTTTGTTTAGATGACTAATTCATAATCATTAAACAAAGGTGACGATAATCGCTATACTTGGTGTTACACAATACCCTAAAGATATTACACATATCACATATTTGCCGATAATGTCTATTCTTTAGTATCCTATCTTTTGCAGAATAACGATAATAATAAGGCACTATATATCCTCAATATTTTTTAAATATTAAGGATATATTAAATACCTTTCCTTTCTTACAAAACCTTGATTTAAAAATCATCTCAAACCTTCAAGAAAGGCAAAAAATCCACCAAACACCTGAAAATCAGAAACTTAATAATATATATTTCAGTTAATTTAATATTAATCAGCGAGTAATAATTAGGTAATATTAGGGGCTTAATTTTGTCGAGTAAAAAATAGTTTCCAACTAAAAATTGGGACGACTCCATTTTTAACTCATAACCAATATGACTCATAAACGTTTACTACTGATATTATCGTTATTCTTCTCCTCAATCTCCTTTATTCAAGCTCAACAAACTGGTACTATTCGTGGAAATATCAAAGATGCTGTTACAAAAGAAGACATTATTGGTGCTACCGTAATTATTGAAGGACAAAACAAAGGTACTTCGGCCGACATCAATGGTTTTTTCTCGCTCAGCAGAGTCGTTCCAGGCGTATATTCTTTAAAGATTTCGTTTGTAGGTTACAAAACCAAAACGATTCCTAACGTAAAAGTTGAGGCTGAAAGAGTTACCGAAATCAACACCGTGATTGAAGAAGAAGGTGCAACACTACAAGAAGTACGTGTAGTAGGACAAAAACTGACCAATACCGAGGTTTCGGTTATTTCAGAAATAAAAGCAGCCCAACAAATTGTTAGTGGTATTTCGGCGGCTCAGATTGGCAAAACCCAAGACAGAGACGCTGCCGCAGTAGCCAAGCGTGTACCAGGTGTTACGATTATTGGCGACCGCTTTATCAATATCAGAGGGCTAAGCCAACGTTACAATAACGTAATGTTGCATAATGCCTTTACGCCTAGTATGGAAACCGACGTTAAATCGTTTTCTTTTGATATTATTCCTAGTTCTCAGATTGATAGATTCTTGGTATACAAAACACCTGCCGCAGAGCTACCAGCCGATTTTGGTGGGGGTATTGTAAAAATATTTACCAAGGGTATTCCTGAAAGAAACAGCTTTGTATTTGATATAAGCTTTGGTTTGAGAAATGGAACTACTTTCAAAAACTTTAAAAGTGCTGCCAGAGGCAACAATTATTGGACAGGTTTTGATAATGGTTATAACGATTTACCGAGTATTATTCCAGCCAAAATCGACCCTATTACACAAGGGACTGACGCTATTACCAACTATAGCAAGGCATTTAGAAACGACTGGGTAGCCAATGAAGGTACGGCTATGCTCGACCAGCGATATGCTTTTACAGGAAATTTTAAAGTAATTGATGCTAATATCAAACTTGGCAATATTACATCGGTAAGCTACAGCAATACCAATCAGTATTACAGAGCCAAAAGAAATGATTTTAATACCAATATCAACGATACAAAATCGCAAATTTATGACTTCAACGACGATACCTATAACAACACGATTCGTGTAGGTATTATGCACAACTGGTCGTTGAAACTCAATGAAAAGCATTCGTTCAACTTCAAAAACCTATTTAACCAAGCTAGTATTGCTAATTATACCAATCGTTTTGGTACGGTTATCGAAAATGGTACTACCCAAAACAACCATTCTTTCGACCAAGTATATCGTGGTATTTATACTGGCCAGCTTACAGGAAAGCATGATTTTGACGAAGGTAAATTGTCGGTAGATTGGGTTGCTGGTTATAACAAATCGTTTAGAAAACAACCAGATTATAGACGTTACCGCTCGGATGTTGACCCACAAACCGACCAACGTACGGTATTTATCCCAGTGGGTACGGCTCAAGCCTTTTATTTGGGTCGTGTATTTACCGAGCTTGACGAAAATTCGTATTCGGGAAGTGTAAACCTTACGAAAAAAGTAGCCTTTGGCGACCAAAAAGAATTAGAAATCAAAGGGGGGGTATTCTACGAAATGAAGAGTCGTGATTATTCAACTCGTAACTTGGGTTATAAACGCAGTGCATCGGCTCAGTTAGATTTTAGCGATATTTCTAAGGTATTCCAGCTAGAAAACTTTGGATCGAGAGGCGTCTTAATCGACGAACAAACCAATCCAAATGACTCTTACACAGCCGAAAACAAATTGTTGGCTTATTATGCACAAGTAAATGTACCAATCACCAAGAAATTCAATATTATCGCTGGCGTTCGTGTAGAAGACAACACCCAATCCCTGAAAAGTGCCTTCATTGGCGGAGCGGCTGTAAATGTCAACAACCCTATTACCAAAGTGCTTCCGTCGGTAAATATGACCTACAACTTTTCAGAAAAAATGCTGTTAAGAGCAGCCTACGGTATGTCGTTGAACCGTCCAGAGTTCAGAGAAATCGCTCCTTTGTCTTTCTACGACTTTAACTTCAATGTAGTATATAATGGTAATCCTAGCCTAAAAACTGCCGAGATTCACAACTTCGACTTCCGTTGGGAATATTACCCAACACCTGCCGAAGTAGTTAGTGTAGCCCTATTTTACAAAGATTTCAAAAATGCTATCGAAGCCGAAATAGATGCCAATGCAGGTTCGTTGGGAGCTAAAAACTTCAACTTTGACAACTTCGACAAAGCATACGACGCAGGGATTGAGGTTGAGTTAAGAAAATCGTTACAAAACTTATCAGATAATCATATCATCAAAAATACCAGCCTAATATTCAACGGAGCTTTGATTAAAAGTAGAATTACTGATAATAGCCAAAAAATTGCCGTTGACCGTCCACTCCAAGGGCAATCGCCTTATATCCTCAACCTTGGGTTGTATTATGGCACACCCGAAACAGCATGGCAAGGAAGTGTTCTTTACAACGTAGTAGGAAAAAGAATCTTCGCAGTAGGTTTTGATGGCTACCCAGACCTATACGAAATGCCTAGAAATGTAGTAGACCTTAATATTTCAAGAAAAATCGGAAAAAAACTTGTCGTAAAAGCCAGTGCATCGGATATCCTCAACCAATCATTCTTGATTCTTCAAGACGGTAACCGTGACGGTATTTTTGACAGAAATAAAGACGAAGTAATTCAAAACTACAAACCGGGTAGCTCTTTCTCACTAGGACTTACATATTCAATTTATTAAACAAAACAAGGGTTTCTAAACAGACAACTCTAAGAATCAATTCATAACCTAAAATTAGTAAAATGATGAGCTTTAAAACTCTCCAAAGAAAAGCAACCCTTTTGCTTGCTTTATTCTTAACGGTTGGCATTGTATTACAGTCTTGTAAAAAAGACGACGAGGTAACGCCAATACCTACCATCAGCGTAACTAACAGTGCATTGTCGGGCCTTCCGGGTGCAGACCTCAGCCTGGCTGCATCTATCAATGCCCCTGGCGGATTGCAGTCGGTAACTCTTTTGAAAAACGGTGCTCCTTTAGAAACCAAAACATTTGCAGGCGAAAGCAGTGCCAACTATACTTATGCTTACAAAATCGAAAGTTTGGCGAGTGGCTCTACTGTAAATTTTAGCCTTCAAGCTACTGACAAAGCTGGCCAAAAATCAGAGTTATCGCTTATTACAGTAACTATTTCGGCTATTCCTGCCAAACAAGTAGTAGAAGTAAAAGGCTTGTTGACGGGTAATGTAAACTGGACAAAAGACAAAATTTACAAATTAGTAGGTTTTGTTCGTGTAGGTGCCGACACCACTCAGGTAGCCAACGCTGGTGCTACTACAGGTACACTGACTATCGAAGCTGGTACTGTAATCATTGGCGACCGTGCTACCAAAGGTACATTGATTGTTCAACGTGGTAGCAAAATCATTGCTAACGGTACTGCTAGTGCTCCTATTGTATTTACATCTGAAAGAGACCCAGGTGCTCGTGAACCAGGCGACTGGGGTGGCTTGGTAATTTGTGGTAAAGCGATCAACAACCGTGCTGGTGGCTCTGACCAATTAGAAGGTGGCTACAAAGCATGGCACGGAGGTACTGACGATACCGACAACTCGGGTTCGTTGAAATATGTTAGAGTTGAATATGCTGGTGTACCTATCAACCCTAACCAAGAAGTGAACTCATTTACGTTTGGCTCGGTAGGTAATGGTACTACAATGGACTACCTTATGGCTTCGTATGGTCTTGACGACTCATTTGAGTGGTTTGGCGGATCGGCCAATGCTAAGCACCTTATCGCTTACAGAGGTTTGGACGATGACTTCGATGTTGACTTTGGTTTCCACGGTAATATTCAATTTGCTGTAGGTCTTAGAGGTACAACACAAGCCGACCAGTCTGGTTCAAATGGCTTTGAAGTTGATAACGACGGGCAAGGTACTGCTGCTGAGCCATTTACTTCGGCTACATTTGCCAACGTAAGTATTATTGGAGCTAAAGCGGCGGCTGAAACATCTATTTCGTTACAGTTCCAAAACGGTATGCACTTACGCAGAAACAACAAACTAAAAATCTACAATACTTTTGTAACGGCTTATCCAAATGGTGTATATATCGACGGTAGTACAACAGCAGCCAATGCAGCCAAAGGTGATTTGGTATTGAAAGGTATTGTTGTGGCTGGTGTTGACAAATGGGGCGACAATGGCTTTGGTACTGGTGGTTCGGTTACGTTTACTCCAAGAGGTTTTGCTATCAGAGATATCGACACAGCTACGCCAAGCAACAACTTGTTAATCGGTACAGAAACTCCTTCAGCTTGGTTTGCTAAACAAACAGGAAACCAATTGTTGGCTAACTATACATTGGCAGGTATCAATGCTGGTATTTTCAATGCAACACCTAATTTCACTATCAATACCGCTGCTACAAATAGCCTTACAAAAGGTGCTGTAGCATTGCCATCGGGTTTTGAAACGGCTAACTATATCGGTGCTTTTAACGGTACAACAGACTGGACTTCGGGTTGGGCAGAATACAACCCTGATGCTAAAAATTACAAACAATAGTAGTAATATACCCTATTTCGTGCCATACTAGCACGAAATAGGGTTTTGTTTTTAATAAATTAGAAATACCCCATTTTTTGCACAACCAATATGAAAAACTTTGCATTACTCATTTGCCTTTCTTTATTTTTTTCGTGTAAAAACGATTCTTATCAAGCTTCTCATTATTTTTCTGAACAGGAAAAAGATTCTTTACTAACCAATATTATCACCTATATCTATATCAAGCCGACTGGGGCTAATAACCAAACCAAGTTTTCTACACAATTTCGCCCTTTTTACATAAAAAGTTTACCAAGTTTTTATTTAGAAAATTATTATCAAGCTCCTGA
Organism: Flectobacillus major DSM 103; assembly: GCF_000427405.1. Classification (NCBI taxonomy): domain Bacteria; kingdom Pseudomonadati; phylum Bacteroidota; class Cytophagia; order Cytophagales; family Flectobacillaceae; genus Flectobacillus; species Flectobacillus major. Next base: position 9,133 of record NZ_ATXY01000004.1, on the reverse strand, counting down.
TGGCACAAGCTATTTTTTTGTTATCCGACCTGTAGGTGGAAGCCCTAAATTTAGAAGAGGTGTTCTGGGAAAATTTCAATTAAAGGAGGGTTCATTGATGCCTACTGTATTTGAAGAAATTGTAAATACGCCCCATTTAGACGAAGAAGTGGTAAGGGAAAGAGGGCGTTTTTTGTTCAGAGAACTCGTAAAAGAAGGAAATCTGGACAAATATTTAACGATGAAACATTACATAGAATGGCCTGATTCAAGACTGATATATGACAAGAAAGTCAATGAATGGGTTACTCGATAAGATATTTTAGTTGTAGTTCATTTTGCTATTTCCCCTTGATTAGTCGAGGGGGAAAGTCCAAATGGATTTTCATATTGGTGCAAATCAGATAAAGCCGCTACGTATCGTAACGGCTTTTCTTTATGATATCCCACTCCTACCAAGCCACTATAAGCTACTGATTAACAAACACTTATTCTACTCCTCTCACCTGCATCTGTAAGGTATATACAGACTCCGAAGCGGTAATAAATAGCGTTTTACGATCTTTGCCACCAAAGCAAATATTACCAACCCAATTAGACGGCACTGGTATATTGCCAAGCTTTGTACCTTGGCTATTATAAATCGTAACTCCTTTTCCAGTCAAATATAAGTTTCCTTGGTTATCCAAGACCATACCGTCCGAGCCTTGCTGAACAAAGAGCTGTCGATTGGTCAGCGTTCCATCCTGATTTATCTGGTATTTATAAGTTTTGTTATCACGTATATCTGCCACAAACAAATATTGTCCGTCGGGTGTACCTACAATACCATTAGGCTGTTTGAGGTTGTCGTCTACCAACATGGCTTCCTTCGAGCCTTTGGGCAAATAATAAACATTTTGGGCTGTTATTTCAGTTTTTTTTCGTTCCCAATAATCACGTTGATAATAAGGGTCAGTAAAATAAATTCCTCCTTTGGCATCTATCCACAAATCGTTAGGGCCATTGGCTTTTAGTCCCTTAATATTGTCGAGCAATACGCTTGTCTTTTTGCCATTGTTAATCACCCAAATTTCATTTTTTTCATCGGCACAAGCTATCAGATTACCTTTTTTATCAAAATACAGTCCATTCGAGCGACCTGTTTTATCCATAAAAAGGCTTAGTTTTCCGTGTGTATCATATTTCCAAATTTTATCGTTAGGCTGGTCTGTAAAAAAGATATTTCCTTTTTTATCTACCGCTGGGCCTTCTGTGAAGGTAAATTGCTTCGATACCTGTACCAATTCAGCCCCTTGTTTTATCAGATTTAGCCCTTCTAGTTGAGCAACTGCCACCTGAGCACACCATACCAGTACACCACCAATAATACTTGTCTTTTTCATTATGTTCATTTTTGGATTAACTAAAAAAGCAATTTAGTCAAATAAGCCCTTCTTTCCCCAAAGATTTGTGTGCTTTTAAGGTTCTTTTGTACTAAAACATGCCAAAAAGTATGCGGTTCATTTTGAACCTTATGCTTTTCAATGAACCTGAAAGCATAAGGTTCAAAATGAACCGCATGATTATTAACCAAAATCTTTGGGTTTTTATTCTACAATATAACTTCCCATTTTTTTGACTAAAGCCTGTAACTCTTGCAAAGATTTTTGGTTTTTGGCCTGATAAAACTTATTGGCTGTTTGAAGAAGCAACTGATAGTCTGAATCAAAATCAGTCGTATTGAATTTACTAACTTCTGGATTTTTTGGTACAATAGCCTCAAGCTCTTCTAGCTGTTCTATAGGTTGAGTTAGCTCGTTATCTTTTGCCAAAGCCTGAATCATTCCCTTAGCAACTTTCTTTTTGCCTGTCAAAATATCATTTCTCAATGACGAGTCCAGTTTGTTTAGTCCTTTGGCAAAGGCCGCGTCTCGCTTGATAGTAGAACGAGCTACATTAAATTCGTTTGCCAAACGCTCGGCAGTATCGCCAACATCGGTTTTATCATAAGGTTCATTTTGAACCGCATGGTTCTGACGCTCATATTTACCTATATCATTTTTCTCATTTAGAAAACGTAAGCCTCTAAAATAGGAAACTTGTTCGGGGGTTAAATTACGCCTACCTAACTGTAAATCAATCATATACTCTTTTACTTGTTGCAAAGAAGTAAAAGACATTAATTGTACATTGAAGGTAATATTGTTCTTTTTGCAAATGTCATATCGGTTATGACCATCTACCAAAATATACTGTGGCACTTGTGGATTATCTACTGAAGGGTCAAGTACTCCTGCGGTTGTTTCCCAAACAGTAAGGGCATCACGACACCCATTTTTAATAATATTAGCCTCTAGCTGGCTATATTCATCTATGCCCAAAGGTGGAATAAAAACCCTAAGCTCTTCCAGAATTTGAATATTATTTTTGACAGTCTCACTATTGATTAACTGATTGTTGCTGAATGTCTCTTTGGTTTTGCTAGCAATTAAATTGCCTATATTGATTTTAGCCATTTCTAATTATTTTACAAACTGAAGGTAATCGATGTATTCGGCACAAAAAGCATTGTAAAGACTTGCAGCTTCCGAATTATTGGCAAACTTTGAAATGGTATTACCAGCTACTTGAGCTTTCTGAAAATCAACCAAATGTTTTATTTCTGTATTGAAAATACGCAAAGGAAGATTTTGACGAACGGCTTCTTTGATTCCATCATGTACACTGTTTTTCTTGACCATCGTAAATACCAAACCATCTATATCGAGCATCGGATTAAGGTTTTTCTTGATTTCGTGTATTTTCTCCAACAACGAATTTACGCCTTTCATGGCGGCCATTTCGGGTTGCATCGTAATCAAGCACGAGTCGGACGCATACATGGCCGAAACCGTGAGTTTACCCAAAGAAGGAGGGCAGTCAATCAAAATATAATCGTATTTGGTCAGTAGGGGAGTCATACGGTTTTTAAGGCGTAAATCACCTCCTGGTACTAATATGAGCTGGTATTCGGCATTACCTAAGTCTATATCGCTAGGAGCAAGGTCTAATCCTTCGTCGAGCGTTATCGTTGGAAACTCAGCATCGTGAATCAAAGCATCTGCTACTTGCGATTCGGGCTGTTCGATACCCAAGATTTGGCTGAGGTTGCCTTGTGGGTCGAGGTCTATCATCAAAACCTTAAAACCTTTATTGGCCAATGCTTCACCAAGCGAACAAACGGTAGTGGTTTTGCCAACACCGCCTTTGTGGTTAATCACCGAAACAACACGAGCTTTTTGGTATAAATCGTCGGTATATCCGTAATCTCGTAACACGCCATCTAGGGCTACTAAGTGTTTTTCGCTGAGTTGTCTTCCTTTTGATAATGCCTGAGCAATTGTTCCTGAAGGAATAGAGGCTTGTTTTTCTACTGCTGCAACCGATATAGCAGGGCGATGTCGAAAAAATTTTAAGGCATTTTCGTGTGTAAGCATTGTAAAATATTTTGTAGTAAAGTTGTTACAAATATATACTATTTTGTCATAACTTTACTACAAAAAGGAGGATATTTATTAGTATTTTGTAAAAAAAACTAATAAGGGGAGTTTTCGGACACTCTAACAAATAGAGGATTATAACTCTTAAAATAGGCCTAAAAATGACAGAAAAAGCCTTTTCTGTCATGAAAAAAAGGCCCAAAATATCTCTAAGGGGAGTTTTCGGACACTCGAAGTCCAGTTTTTACTAAAAATTGTCTGTCTTGGTTTTAGCCAAAAAAACCGTAAGGGGAGTTTTCAGACACTCGGGCATTTTTAGTATTTGTCTCATAAAGACTCATTTAGCTTTATTTTTATGAAAATAAGGGGAGTTTTCGGACACTCGCGGCATTTTTATTTTCAATAAAACAAAGGAAACTGTTAAAGCTGAAAATGTGGATAACTCCAGAAAATAAAACCTAAAACCTATTATTTTTAGTAATTTTTTTAAATTTTTCTCTTGATTTATATATTTATCATTTATAATTTGTATGATTTAGGGGGCTTGTAAGTGCTTGATATACAGTAATATACAAACCGTAAGGGGAGTTTTCGGACACTCTAAGGGGAGTTTTCGGACACTTAAAACGAAAATAAGGGGAGTTTTCGGACACTCTAAGGGGAGTTTTCGGACACTTTTACGTATATTTATAGCATATATTCAAGAATAAGTCATTTAAAATGTGGATAACTTTTGTAACAGCACAACTTAAAGCCTCCCCAAATAACAAACCCAACCTACATCTAACATAATTTTCAATGAGCAAGAACATGACAAAAAAAGAAAAAAAACAGCAAGAAGAATCAAGCGTTGAAAGTGCAGAATATCTTTTTGAAGAACAAACTTTTATTGAGAAGAGGGTTCATAACTACCTGCCCAATAACTTGGTTGTAAGTCATGCCCGTTACAGTCGTATCGAACAAAAGATTTTTGAATTTTTTATTAATCAAATAGATTTTGATAAATCAAAAGATATGTCAACAACAACGGGGCTTATCATCAAGATTCCGCTGCGGTATATTTCAAAGCATATCAAGTATGCCGATTTAAAAACATACTCAGCCACACTTGGCTCAAAACCTATTACAATTGAAGAAATATCGAAGACATCCAAGAAAGAAAAGTTTATTCATATTTTTCCATTTATCAAAATAGAATACAACCCCGACAAAGGTTTTTTGGAGTTTTACACAAATCCCCAAATTTCGCCGTTTTTATTCTATCTGGAGAAACAGTATGCCAAGTACAAATTGGAGAGCGTATTGAGCTTTAAATCGGTGTATACAACCCCGATGTACCGTCTTTTGAGGATGCACATCGGACAAAATAGAAGTGTTTTCATTTATAGTATCGATGAACTTCGGAAAATACTAGGAGTAGATACCGAAAAATATACCAATTTCAAGGACTTTAAAAAGTACGTAATAGAACCCGCCAAACGAGAACTAGCAGAAAGTAGCTACGAACCCATTCATTTTGACTATGAAAGTACTGATAAAAAACTCAGAAATATTACGCATCTAACCTTTACAATTATCAATGCCATTACGATTAGTAACCGAGAAAAAGAAGAGCTTTCTGTAGCTGTACAGCAAATGGCCGACCCGTACTCTCTTGTAACTTCAGCCTCTATTATTTTGAAACGAGATTACAATATGCCCGATTACCAGATTGAAAAAATCTTAGCCAACCAAGATTTATTGCGGCAGTTTATTATGCTCGATATAGAACTCAACAATGGAGTACACCCAAAAGTAAAAAACCGAACCGCTTGGATACTGGCTTGCTTAGGATTAGTAAAAAAGAAAACCAAGGCATAAAATTGAGGTGTGCAGTATTCCGAGATTGAATTTTTGATTATCAAAAAAATCGGCGAACCTTTTATACCAAGATTCGCCGATTTTGATTGTAGCCAAAACTTACTTAAAAACTATATCGCAAACCCAACTGAGCTTGGTATCGAGAAGCCAATTGGTCGACCGAATAAGGAGTAGAAGGCTTGATAAAGTTATAAACAGGGTCGGCAGCTGTACCTGAGTTTTTGCGAACCAATCCAAGACTCGACGTTGAATTGAAGGTATTTGATACAAAATACACCCTTCCCCAACCGCTATTCAATAAATTGGTAAAATTGATGACATCTAACGACACTTGGATTGTATGAGCCTTTTTACCTGAATGGATAGCAATATCGTGCATAATTCTGAGGTCGGCTGTTGTGTTCCAAGGTGTACGGCCAGTATTTCGCTCGGTAAAAGTGCCTTTTCGGGTACTTAAATACGAATCTGCATTGACAAAATTCATAAACTCCTGAGCCTGCTGTGCTGCCGTAATGGTAGTACCGTTAGCATCTTTATAATCAACCATGTATTTGGTAGCCTCGTCGGTATCTTTGAAAATATATGCCAAGCCAGCAGCTTGTGGTGTATTGGCCAATGTAGCATTCACAAAGCCCCATGTAAACGGATTGCCCGACTGAGCACTAATCACTGTTGAAACGGTAGTTGCATGAGTTTTATTCCATTGCTTTTTATAACCAATCGACGCTATAATTCTATGACGAATATCGAAGTTTGAATAAGCTAATTTAGGGTCGTTTGGTGTCAACGACTGGTTCAGTTGCCAGTTAGACTCCATCGAGTTACGAATACCATTGGTTAAATCCCATGACTGGCCATAAGTATAAGCTACCGAGATATTCAAGCCAAAATTATAATTTTTGGCTACCTGACCCGTCAAGCTATAACGATACCCTTGCGAAGTGTTAGACAGCATATAAGCATTTGAGAATCCAGTATTTACTTTTTGTCCAGAGGCTCCTCCCGACAAATAAATAGGCATTTGACGGTCGGTATCATAACTAAAGTATTTTACAGAATCTTTGAGGTTAACTTGTTGGAATTTTAGGTCGTTAATAGTTTTTGTAAAAATTCCTTCAAGGGTAAATTTATAACCATTGGTATTATAATCAACAGCCAAACTACTTCTCCAAACCTGAGGCATTTTGAAGTTATTATTCATAACATCAACCTGAGTTTGGTTGCCTTGTCCGTTATTGAAAGCAAAAGTTTTTGCACCATCTTTCAGCACATCACCTTTTACACCAGTTTTTGTTGCAAGGTTATTAACATCAAACGAACCATAACCAACGCCATCGTTATAGAAGGCATACCCTAGCCAAGCAAAAGGAATTTTACCCGTAAATATCCCCGAACCACCTCTAATAATCAACGATTTGTCGCCATTAACATCATAGTTAAAGCCAATTCTTGGCGATACCAATACTTGTCCAAAAATCTTATTATTAATCTGCGACAGTGGCGTAGCACTGTAAGTAGTACCCGCATTAGGGTCGATAGGCGTATTGTGGGCGATGGTACTAATCGCTGGCGAGTCGGTTGTGGCTAAGTCAAACCTTAAGCCAGGTGAAAGTTTTAAACGGTCATTTACCTGAATTTCGTCCTGAGCATATACACTAAACATTCCTACATTGAATTTGGCATACGGATTATCAAAGTTATAATCGCGGTCGTTATTTGTAAAATTATATGAGCCACGCACACGGTTTACTTTTCCAGCAAAAAACTCGTCTAAATTACGGTATGCTACACGGCCATTCCAAGAATTGACAAAGCCATAATTGATATGATAAATTTCGTTGTGAGTACCTACCAAAAATGTATGTTTCCCTGAAAACCAAGTAAAGTTGTCGGTAAATTCAATGGTTTTTTGACGCATATTAAAAATCGTTGCTTCACGGTCATTTCCTAAGAAAATAGTACCTCCATTAGCCGCAATTTCTACCTGCGGAAAAGACGCATTGCCACTCAAAGGCTGTCGGTAATCATGAATATCTGAATACCCTAAAATGAGGCTATTAGAGGCATTCCCAAAACGGCTTTTTAGCTCGGCTACTGTCGAATTTTGGTTGTTGATTTGTTTGAAATCCATGCTAGAAAACCTAAAATTCGCTAAATCACGCTCAAGATTGCTGGCTTCTGAAGTGATATAATTGTTGCGAATCGACAACTGATGTTTGTCTGAGATATTCCAATCTAAGCGATTAAAGAATTTATTACTTTTAGCATAAATATTGTAGTTATTGGCTTCACCAACATCAAATCCATAATTAGTTTTAACAAAATCAGTAATTTTTTGTGCTGTTGCTGCATCAATCAACGACAACTGATTGCCGTTGGCATCTTTATAACCTGCCCCATAAAAAAGTGGCTCTTGGCGGCGGGTAATTTCTTCATTCGTAAAGAAAAATAGTTTGTTTTTTATCAAAGGTAAACCCACTCTAAAACCTGTCTGATAATCGTAATAACTGCTTGGAACTTTAGCTCCATCGCCTGCATTATTAGGGCCTGTAATAGTAGCATTTCTCCCAAATCCATACACTGACCCAGTCACTTCATTTGTACCACTTCGGGTTACGGCATTGATTGAACCACCTGTAAAATTACCAATTTTGACATCATAAGGAGCAATGTACACCTGTATATCCTGAATGGCATCTAACGAAATAGGGTTTGTTCTTGTACTACTCCCTGGCATACCCGATGTACCGCTTTGTCCTCCCAACGATGGACTAAAGCCAATGGCATCGTTATTGATTGTACCGTCGATAGTTACGTTATTATAGCGAAAGTTTGTTCCTGCAAACGAGTTATTGGCACTTTGAGGAGTCATTCGGGTCATATCGGTAAGGCTTCTGCTCAAGGTTGGTAAGGTTTTGATTTGGTTCTCGCCCAAATTAGTACCTGCTCCTAGCTTTGTACCGCCTTTTTCGCCTTTTACCACCACTTCAGCCAAAGCGGTACTTTCTTCTTGTAAAATAAAGTCTACATTGGCATTAGAACCCAAATTAAACGTCAAGCCTTCAGCTACTTGAGGGGCATATCCTACAAAAGTTACTACAATTTTATAAGGCCCTCCAGGGTTCATATTGGCAATAGTAAAATGGCCGTCAGAACTAGAAGCTACGCCATATTTTGCTCCTGTTGGCAAGTAAGTAGCAATAACCGAAGCCCCCGGAATTTCGTGGCCTGCTTTGTCTTTTACTCGACCCGAAATGGCCGAAGTAGTAATTTGAGCATACGTATTTACGCCACAAAAGAGCATAATGAGAGTGGTCAGCAATTGACAAAATTGCTTAGCATAAAAATTGTTTTTCATGATTTTGATTAAGATATAGTAGTTAACGCATATACCCTTTTGGATATACGAAGAATTAAATGTTAAATGAATTATGGCCTAAATGAGGAGTTGACGAAATAATATGTAACGAGTCGATTGTTGGAAATCGCTTTTCTTACGCACTATAGCCTGCGTAAAAAATACATATTGGATAGGATTGGTAAGCGTTTTTTGTACAGAAAATGTGATTAATTCTCGAATTTCGTCGTCATCATCAATTTCTATATCAAAAGAATTATCGTTAAAAGAAGTTTGTTTGAACGTATTGAAAACTGAAAGATGAGAGCCTTGCAACAGACTGGTTTTTACATGGCTTTTAACGATAGCATATACACTGTCTAAATGCGTAGACTTTTGCTCTACAGATAGTAGACCAATTAGCACGATAAGTATATATTTCAGTAATTTCATACTACAAAAGTATATCCACAGTATTAATTAATCTTTTCGGGTA
>NZ_ATXY01000003.1 GCF_000427405.1 Flectobacillus major DSM 103 | reverse complement strand
CAATAAAGTCATGTTCAACGAATTCAATAATTTAAAAAAACACATTAGTTTCATCAGGAACATTATTTTAGGAGGCATTGTACTGTATCTGCAATTAGCATGTTCCGAAACCAAACCCACAGCCACACAGGCGGCCCTTCCTCAGGTTTTACCTGTTGTCAATATTACCAGTACCTCGGCACTAACTACTACCGAATACCCCGCTTCGATTCAAGGTATTGTTAATGTAGACATTCGTCCGCAAGTAAGCGGAAGTTTAGATAAGGTTTTTGTGGATGAAGGAAGCTTTGTTAAAAAAGGCCAATCGCTCTTCAAAATCGACGAACAGCCCTTTAGAGCCCAACTCAACAGTGCTATTGCAACCCTTCGTGCTGCCGAAGCTGCTACACTCAACACACAATTAGAAGTTGACAAACTAACACCATTGGTACAAAACAAAGTAGTATCAGAATATCAGCTAAAAGCCGCACAAGCCAGCCACAAAATAGCATTGGCCAACGTACAACAAGCACAGTCAATGGTAAAAACTGCCCAAATCAACTTAGGTTATACCCTTATCAAGGCTCCAGTAAGCGGGTATATTGGTCGACTACCCAAAAAACAGGGCAATTTGGTATCGCCAAGTGATATAGAAGCCCTTACTCAGCTTTCGGATGTACGTCAGGTATACGTGTATTTTTCTTTGGGCGAAAGTGATTTTATGCACTTTACAGCCAAGAATAAAGGGCTTTCGCTGAATGAAAAAATCAAAAATCTACCTCCAGTATCTTTGATATTATCTGACAATTCGGAATATGCCGAAAAGGGCAAAATAGATATGGTAGATGGTCAATTTGATAAAAATACAGGAGCAATTACCCTTCGTGCTACGTTTTCAAATGCCAAAGGTTTATTACGTTCAGGCAATACCGGTAGAATTAATTTAGGAATTATTCACCCCAATGCCATTTTAGTACCACAACAGGCTACTGTAGAAGTTCAGGATAAAGTATTTGTTTTTGCGGTTGATAAGGATAACACAGTAAGCAAACGCCCTATTGTAATATCGGGCAAAAGTAACAATGATTATATTGTACAAGAAGGTGTAAATGAAGGAGATAGAATCGTTTTCAAAGGCTTTGAAAACTTACAGGATGGTGCTACAATAACACCTGAGCCAGCCAAAAAAGAGCTTGCTAAAAACTAATTCAACAACTTTTCAAAATTTATTATGTTCAAGAAATTTATAGACAGGCCTGTATTGGCAACTGTCATATCCATTCTATTGGTTATTGTGGGCGTTTTGGGGCTTAGCAAATTACCTTTACAACAATTTCCAGATATTGCCCCACCTGCAGTACAAGTTATAGCTTTATACCCAGGTGCCAATGCTGAAACCGTTTTGCGAGCTGTAGCTCCTTCGCTCGAAGAATCAATCAATGGTGTTGAAAACATGAGCTACATGAGTTCAACGGCTAGTAACGATGGCTCGTTGGTAATTACGGTATTTTTCAAACTTGGCACCGACCCCGACCAAGCGGCAGTAAATGTTCAAAACCGTGTATCTCAGGCTACTAGCCAACTACCAAGCGAAGTAGTACAAGCTGGTATTACAACTGCCAAACAGCAAAATAGCTTGATTATGGTAGTAGATATGTACTCGGAAGATGAAAAAACGTATGACCAAACTTTTTTGGCCAACTATGCCCAAATCAATATTATTCCAGCCATAAAGCGTATTCCTGGGGTAGGGCAGTCTATTATTTTTGGAGGAAACAAAGATTATTCGATGCGGGTATGGCTCAATCCTAGCCAAATGGCTAGCTATAACCTTACACCTAAAGAGGTTATGTCCGCTATTCAGGATAAAAATTTAGAGGCGGCCCCTGGTAAATTTGGTGAAAGTAGCAAGCAGTCTTTTGAATACGTTATCAAATATAAAGGTAAGCTCAACAAGCCTAGCGAATATGAAAATATTATTATTCGCTCAAATGCCGATGGCTCGGTATTGCGATTGAAAGATGTTGCAAAAATAGAATTTGGGGCTTATACCTACGGTAATTTTACCCGTGTCAATGGCAAGGCTGGTATCAATATTGCTACCATGCAGCTAGCTGGGTCAAATGCCAACGAAATTCAAATAGCAATTGCTAAATTGATGGAAAAGGCTTCAAAAGATTTTCCGAAAGGCGTAAAATACTTAACCCTGTATAATACCAAAGACTCGCTCGATCAATCTATTCATCAAGTAATATCTACCTTGGTAGAAGCCTTTATTCTGGTATTTTTGGTAGTATTTATCTTTTTGCAAGATTTTCGTTCTACGTTGATTCCAGCTATTGCTGTACCTGTAGCCATTTTAGGAACATTCTTTTTTATGTCACTATTTGGTTTTTCTATCAACTTACTCACGCTATTTGCCTTGGTGTTGGCTATCGGAATTGTTGTTGATGATGCCATTGTAGTAGTAGAAGCTGTACACGCCAAAATGGAACATCGACACCTTCCGCCAAAGGCCGCCACAACTTCGGCTATGAGCGAAATTACAGGAGCTATTATTTCGATTACGCTTGTGATGTCGGCGGTGTTTCTTCCTGTAGGTTTTATGGAAGGTTCTACGGGGGTTTTTTATCGTCAATTTGCTTTTACATTGGCTATTGCTATTATTATTTCGGCTATCAATGCTCTTACTTTGAGTCCCGCTTTGGCTGCTTTATTCTTGAAAAATACACATACAGGTCATGCTTATCCAACGTCACGAGCGTCGTTTAAAGACAAGTTTTTTGCAGGTTTCAACCGTGGTTTTGATAAACTAACCCATAAATATACCAACAGCCTACGCTTTTTGATTAACCATAAATTAGTAAGTATTACGGGTTTATTGATTGTAATTGCTAGTACCGTGTGGATGGTCAAAAAAACACCAACAGGCTTTATACCGTCTGAAGACCAAGGTTTTATAGCAATATCTTTGTCGATGCCAGCAGGTGCTTCGCTCGACAGAACCACTCAAGTAATTCATGAAGCCGAAACAGCTTTGGCTACTATGGAATCTAAGCGAACATTGATGGGGCTATCGGGGTTCAATATCCTTACCCAGTCATCAAGCCCGTCGTCGGGGGTAGCTTTTGTATTGCTCAAGCCTGCCAAAGAAAGAGGTCAAGTGACTGATATTAATGCTATTATGAACGAGGTTCGAGGCAAGTTAGCTAATATTAAAGGAGCCAATTTCTTTGTATTTACCTTCCCAACAGTGCCAGGTTTTAGTAATGTCGATGGGTTGGATATTGTGCTACAAGACAAAACAGGAAGTAGCCTAACCAAGTTTAGTGAGGTAGGCAATAAGTTTATCGGAGAGCTTATGAAGCGTGAAGAAATAGCCATTGCATTTACTTCTTTCAAGGCCGATTATCCTCAGTACGACATGCAGGTAGATGAGGTAAAAGCCGAACAACTAAGCGTAAATGTAAGAGATATTCTTCAGACTATGCAGACCTATTTTGGTAGTTCGCAGGCCTCAGATTTTAATCGATTTGGGAAATATTACAGAGTAATGGTTCAGGCAGACAAAAACGCTCGTACCGAAATCGGAGCAATGGACGGTATTTATGTAAAAAACCGTTTGGGCGATATGGTGCCAATTAATACCCTTGTTACCCTAAAACGAGTATATGGCCCCGAAACAGCTTCTCGGTATAACCTTTTTAATTCTATCGGGGTCAATGCTATTGCCAAGCCTGGATATAGCTCGGGCGATGCCATCCGTGCTGTAGAAGAAGTGGCCGAAAAACATTTACCAACAGGTTATTCGTTTGAGTTTTCGGGTATGACCAAAGAAGAACTTTCTTCGGGCGGACAATCTACAGTGATATTCCTTTTATCGTTATTGTTCATATATTTCTTATTATCAGCTCAGTACGAAAGTTATATTCTTCCTTTCGCCGTGATTCTGTCTATTCCAACGGGGATATTCGGTGTATTTGCAGCTATTGGCTTAAAAGGTATCGAAAACAATATTTATGTACAAGTAGCCTTGGTAATGTTGATAGGTTTGTTGGCCAAAAATGCTATTTTGATTGTAGAATTTGCCTTACAAAGAAGAGCCTCAGGCAAATCATTGAAGGCATCGGCCTTAGAAGCCGCCCGCCTTCGTTTAAGACCTATCATTATGACCTCGTTGGCATTTGTGGTGGGGCTTGTACCAATGATGGGCGTACAAGGACCTTCGGCTCAGGGCAATCACTCTATTAGTATTGGTGCTGCTGGAGGTATGGTTACAGGGGTAATTTTAGGTTTATTTATTATTCCTGTGTTGTTTGTCATATTTCAGTATTTGCACGAAAAAGTTTCTCCAAGACCAGCACTTGTTGTTGAAGAAGTACTGGCAGAAGTATAATCCAGAAAATCATGAAAAGTCCTATAAAACACTATTTTGCCCTAGCTATGGTATGGGTGGTAGTTAATGCTTGTCAAGTGTCCAAAGACCTTGCCATTCCTCAAAATGCCATTCCAACGGCTTATCGAGGAGCCGCAACTCAATCCGATAGTACTTCGGTAGCTGATATTGCGTGGAAATCGTTTTTTACTACCCAAGCACTCCAACAATTAATAGACAGTGCTATTGTTCGCAACAATGATTTGTTAATTGCCCAAAAGAATATTGATATTGCCCAACGACAGTTGCAGCAGGCCAAATGGGCCAATATTCCCAACCTCAATTTTCAGCTTAATAGCACTACCACCAATCCTTCCAATAATAGTTTGAATGGTATTAGTTTGAATCAATTTCTAGGTAAAAAACACATAGAAGATTTTACAGCTGCTGCCAATATATCGTGGGAGGCCGATATTTGGGGAAAAATCAAAAATCAACAAAAAAGTGCGTTGATACTGTATGCTCAGTCGGATGAAATCAAAAAGGCTCTACAAACAACCCTTGTTGCGGCTGTTTCAAAAGGGTTTTATGCCTTGTTAATGTTGGATGCACAGCTCGAAATTGCCAAGAAAAATTTGGTACTAAACGATAAAACCCTGGCGATTATCCAATTACAATTTGAGGCAGGACAAGTCACCATTTTGGCCAAACAACAGGCCGAAGCACAGCGGTTGGTAGCGGCACAATTGATTCCACAACTGGAACAAAATATCATTATTCAGGAAAATGCCTTGAGTGTATTGACAGGTTCTTTTCCAAAATCTTTTGAACGAAAAACGCTTTTACAAGCTATCCAATCACAAAATTCGTTGGCAGTAGGTGTACCTTCGGCTTTGGTGAGCCATCGCCCCGATGTTAAAAGTGCAGAGCTGGCCTTGCAAGATGCCAATGCCAAAGTTGGGATAGCCAAAGCAAGTTTGTATCCTTCCCTTACTATTACGGCTGCGGGTGGTGTCAATGCCTTTGAAGCTAGCAATTGGTTTAGTATTCCTACGTCTTTGTTTGGTACTGTAGCTGGTGGCCTAACTCAGCCATTAATTAATGGTAAAAGACTCAAAACACAATATGATGTAGCGACGATTCAACGAGAAAAAGCGGTTATTAATTTCAGACAGTCGGTGTTGGTAGCCACTGCCGAAGTGGCCGACGCTCTCGTGAAAATTGAAAAAATAGAAGAGCAAAATACACAATTGTCTACACGTGTAAATACCCTTCAATCGGCTATTAGTCAGTCTGATATGTTATTTAAAAATGGCATGGCTACTTACTTAGAAGTTATCATAGCCCAAGGTAATTTATTGCAAAGCGAATTAGAATTGGTTTCGCTCAAAAAAGCTCGCCTCGATGCCGATATAGATTTATATCGCTCATTGGGTGGTGGTTGGAAATAATTTTTTGTTCCTTCTCTAATATTCTATAAGCCAGCCAGCACGTCACAACTGCTTGCTGGCTTTTTGATGATTATAAACCCAGCTTCAAAGCGGCATTGTGTATCGTAATATCGTCGATGCGTGTATATCGCTGAATCATCAATGATGTTTTATGTTTGGTTTGTCGCATAATCTCGGCATCATCAGCACCGTTGATTTTGGCAATGGTAATAAATGAGGCTCTTAACGAATGGGCAGAATATTCTTTACCAAAATATTGTTGAAAAATATCATTAACCGATTTGTCTGTCAAGCGGTTTGTCGTTAGCTGCTGATTTTTTCGGATTCTTGTAAAAACAGCATCTTCATGAAGTAATTGTGCTGTACTTATCCATTTTTGGAGTGTTCGTACAGGACATAGGCTAAAATCGGGGCTATAAAAAATAGCTTTTTCTTCAGCTTCGTTATATTGGTTGGTTTTGGAAAAAGCAATATTTATAATAATACCCGCATCATTAAAGTGCAAATCTTTGACCGAAAGCAGAGCCAATTCCGACCGCCGAAAAGCCCCCGCAAAACCCAATAATAACAAAGCCTTATTGCGTAGCCCTCGATAATGGCTTGTATCTATATCTTTTATGGTATTTTTGAAAACTTGCATTTTAAAAGCCGAAGCCTGTTTTTGCCGCACCCCAATACTTCGCTTAATGCCTTCTATGACAGCCTTAAAATAACTGTCTTGCGAAGGCAAGTCATGGCCAGCCAAAGTGTGGTATTTTCGTAAAACCGCAATTTTTCGATTAATGGTAGCCCATTTATAAGTATCGGCCAAGTGCGTTACGTATAAAATAAGCGTACTTACAGTAGCAGGCAAAGCCAATACCTGATGGCTTGTACACCAAGCTTCATAATGTTGAATATCGTGTTGGTAGGCTCGTTGTGTATTAATAGCACCCTCAATCCCTTTTTGGCCATACGTTTTTGCTTTTTCGATTAAAGCGTGTTCTGTCGATAGCTGGTTGGCAGAAAAAGGGACAATATGTTGCTTATCCATATTACTTCCGATAATTAAATATTATCAAAAGTAACATATCATCAAGAACTCACCAAACCTTTGCTGTATTTTAGGCTTTTTCAACAATTGGTTTTGTAGGCTATTACTTTATATCAACGATAGAATATATATGATTTAAGAGAATTTCTTTATTTTTGACTAAATAAAACATTCGACTAAACCATGAAAGAACGATTTAAGGAAGCTCTAAAAAAACATATTGAGGTAACTGACGAACAATTTGAACAGGTTTGTACCGAAATTACTGTAAAACAGATTAAAAAAGGAACAGTATTGTTAGAGCAGGGGACTGTCGATAATAGTACTTATTATGTATTGGATGGGCTGTTGAAAGCTTATACGATAGATACTTTTGGCAAGGAACATGTAATTCAGTTTACACCCGAAAACTGGTGGGTTAATGATAAAAATTGTTTCTTTTTTGGAGAACCATCTCTTTTTTATATCGAGGCCATAGAAGATACCAACGCTATTCATATTAGGAAATCTTTTTACGAAAAAGCAGATAGGATTATTCCTAATTTTAGTGCATTCCAAACTCTTATTTTGCATAATTCTATTCGGTTTATGCAAAAACGCATCAATTTATTGCTGAGTGCTACTGCCGAAACACGTTATCTGGATTTTATGAAATTATACCCCAATCTAATCATGCGAGTGCCTCAAACCATGATTGCTTCTTATTTGGGTATTACGCCCGAATCGTTGAGTAGGGTACGAAAAATGCTTAGTGTAAAGCACGTATAGAAAAATGGGGTATTGGTGGCTGTACAAAAACTGTTTGTGGTGTTTTATCCGACATCTGAAATTTCTTAATTATTTGTGGGATTATTAAAACATTGAATACCAGTTGATTGTTGTAAGTAAGTATACATTCTTATTTTAGTGGTTTGGTGTTAATATTTTCCTCTTAATTGACAAACTTATTCGCCGATTAAGAGGATTTTTTGCTTAAAACACATCACTTATAAGGGTGCATTATTCTGCTTTGACTTGGCAAATTCTGAAGGTCGCATCCCAAATTGTTTGAGAAAGCAGCGGCCAAACTGAGCTTGCGAACTAAAGCCTGTCATTGATGCAATTTTTTGGATTTTAAAATCACTCTGAACCAATAGTTCGGCAGCCTTTTTGAGTCGGGTAATTACAATGAGTTCGTTGGGTGACAGATTGGCAATGGCCTTTACCTTGCGGTAGAGGGTTGGTCTACTCATATTCATCATATCTGCCAAAAGGTCGACATCCAATAGTGGATTGTCGATATTCTGAAAAATAGCCTCATTGATTTTTTCTAAAAACAGCTCATCCGATTTGTTATAAGCCATACTTTTGATATGCACCAAGGGCGAATTAGCAAAGTAGTTTTTAATTTTATCTCTGTTAATCAATAAATTAGCTATTTGTGTAAGTAGGTGGTCGAGCGAAAAAGGTTTTTCGATATAGGCATCGGCCCCTAGCTCTAAACCCACGATTTTAGATTGAAGGGTATTTTTGGCTGTTAGCAATATCAGCGGAATATGCGAGTAGTTGAGGTTGCTTTTTACGATTTTACAAAACTCAAAACCATCCATAATAGGCATCATCACATCACTCAAAATAAGGTGAACACTTTGATTTTGTAAAACTTCCAAGGCTTTTTTACCATTATTGGCTTGAACAATATGGTATTCTGCCTGTAATTTTTCGGTAATAAAATGGGCTATTTCGTGGTTATCTTCCACTACCAATATGGTAGAACGTTCGTCGATAGGCTCACTTGTATGAGCTTTTGTACCTGAGCTATGGTGTTTTTCTTTCTCTATTCCCAACTCGTTGGCATGGTGTATTGGCAACGAAACCCAAAATACATTCATGTTTTGCTGAATACCTACCTGCAATGTACCTCCGTGTAGCTCGGCAAGTGAACGTGCCAGCGAAAGGCCAATGCCTGTTCCTTGTTCGTTGCTGACATGGTGCATTCTGAAAAAAGGTTCAAAAATACGCTGCCTAAAGTCTTTTGGTATCAAATTGCCATTACTAAGTACTTCAATAACAAAGTGTTCTGGCGATTCATCGCTACTTTTTAGGCGAACAATTGCCTTGCTTTCGGCATATTTAATAGCGTTGTCTAATAGATTAGTGATAATTTTGTAAAAAGCTTCTTTATCAACAAAAGCCCATTGAACAGCCGCTGGAAGTTCTATTTCAAACTGCATTTGCTTGAAAGCCGCCATAGGATAAAATTCGTCGAAACGGTCTTGCAAAAATTGGGAAATATTTACTTTAACCAAACTGAGGCTAAAGCCTTTAGCCTCGGTTTTACGAAAATCTAATAACTGATTAGTAAGATCCAATAAGCGATTGGTATTTCTTTCCATTGTTAATAGATTGGCCTTGATACCCGAATTTTCTTGTACTTTTTTGAGCAAATCTTCTAATGGAGCTTTAATTAAAGTCAGGGGAGTTCTGATTTCGTGTGTTACATGGGTAAAAAACTCCATTTTGGCCTGATAAATTTCCTTTTCCTTCTCCACTTCCAACAAGGCTATTTTCCGCTGATTATCCTGAGCAATTTTGTTATGGTATTGACGGACAGACAGTATCAAAAGCACAATGGCTACAATACTATACAAAATATACGCAGGAATACTTGCCCAAAATGGAGGTTGTATTTCAATAGTAAGTACTGCCATTTGATGACTCCACAAGCCACTACTATTCGATGCTCGTACTTTGAAGGTATAATGCCCTGCCGAAAGTTTGGTAAAATATACCTTTCGGTTGGTTTTGAGGTATGTCCACTGTTTATCGAGTCCTTCCAAAATATACATATACTCGGTCATTTCGGGAGCGGTATAGCCCAAGGCCGCAAAGTCGATACTAAAGGTAGATTGGTTATAGGCAAGGGTAATTTCCTTGGTAAAAGTAATGGTTTTTTCGAGAGGCGAATCTTCTTGCTGAATAGGTAACTCCTTATTATCTACCTGAAATCCAGTTAGATAAATAGCTGGTGCAGTCGTATTTTGGGTAAAAGTATCGGGCATAAAGCTAATGAGTCCTTTTACACTACCAAAATACATGCGTCCTTCTTGGTCTTTGTAAGCCGAATTATAATTAAATTGGTCGCTCAAAATACCGTTAGCCTTGGTAAAAGTAAAAATCTTGTGCGACTGTAAATTCAAGCTTACTAAGCCTTTGGATGTGCTAATCCATAAATTTTGTTTGTTGTCTTCCAATATTTTGTAAAAAACATTGCTAGGAAAACCATTTTTGGTACTATATCGGGTAAAATGACGAAGTTTACGGTCAAATTTATTGAGGCCATTTTCGGTAGTAACCCAAAGTGTATGTTGGCTATCGACAAACATTCCATTAACCGAATTGCTACTCAGGCTACTAAGGTCGGTGTCTTGATTGGTATAATGCTCGGTTTTGTGGGTTTTTAGGTCTATATGAAATAGCCCATTGCGGCTTGTAGCCGCCCAGAGAGTGCCGTCCGAGTCTTCGATAAGAGCGATAAAATGCCCCTGCACATAAGGCAAAGGGCTAAAGTTTTCTTCTTTGGGATTGAAGCGAAAAAGGCCATTGGAGGTAGCCACCAAAATAGCGTTGTCATGGGTTTTAAAAAGGCCTTCAATAAAGTTACTTTTAAGTGCATTGGGGCCATTTCCTGCCACAAAATGCTTGATAACTTTACCTGTTTTAATATCCATAATAGCTAGCCCCTGCTCAAAAGTGCCTACCCAAAGTTGGTCACCAACCACCAACAAACCATGAATATTGGAATGCGAAATACCATGACCAGAGCCATCGGGTTTAAAATGCGTTAGTTTTTTGGTTTGTAAATGGAGTTTATTCAGCCCATTATCTTCTGTCCCTATCCACAAATTACCAAAATGGTCTTGACAAATTTCTCTTACGGCATTGCCCGTAATACTATTTTGTGTTCCCTGATTAAAGTATTTATCGAAAGTAGTATGCTGAGTAGGCAAATAATTGATACCGCCAAAATAAGTCCCAATCCATATTCCTCCTTCGCGGTCTTTGCATAGCGAATACACAGCGTTGTCGGAAAGGGCATAAGGATTGTTGTATTCGTGGGTAAGTTGAATATATCTTTTTGATTGAAGATAGTAAATATATACCCCCGACTCGGTAGCTATCCAATATTCATCGCCAGAACGGTGCATAAAATCACGGACATAAAGAGCCGTTTTGTGCTGATTCAGGGTCAAAATATCCTGATAGGTTTTGGTTGTGGTATTAAAAAGCTTCACTCCCTGACTTGATGTACCCACCAATAGGGCGTTTTGTCCAGTATCAAAAATTTTGTCTATCCAATGAGAAATAGCAGGTTGAGAATTTTTAAAAATATCATGTTTTTGGTACAAATTGCTGAGCGTATTATATTCCCAGAGGAAGCCATCGGTAGTTGAAAGCCAAACAGTGTGATTATTGATAACCACCGAAGTAGCATGAATATCTTCAGGAGCTTTGGGCAATACCAGCATCTTACGGTTTTTCTGGTTGTAGCAAGCCAAAGAATAATCTTTGACAAACCAGATGTTTCCTTGGGTATCGGGTACAATTGTTCTGATAAAATTATTCTTTGTACCATTTACTAAGCTAAATCGCTCGGTAAGAATATTGTACTGATACAAGCCCTGCTGAGTACCCACCCAAATAGTATTGTCTAAACCTTGGCTCAGTGAGAAAATAGTGTTATTGCCTAAACAGTTTGCGGTATCTTCGGTTTTGCGAAATACCTTAAACGTATAACCATCAAAGCGATTGAGTCCGTCTTTTGTACCAAACCAAAGAAAACCATTTTTGTCTTGTAAACTGCAAGTAACGGAGTTGTACGACAGGTTATCCTCAACCTGATAATGCCGAAAACTATATGATTGCCCCCATAAACTTGGGCAACAACCAATCAAAAGTAATATGAGAAAAAGGGGTTTCAAGGAGTATTGTTTTTAAGGCGTAAATATACTTTGAAAACTTAAACGAAGAAATACCCCATATCTTTGGCAGCCCATATTGAGATATTATGCCTAACGATTGAACAGAATCAGCTAATTTTAGTAATAGAAAAGGAAAGTACAAAGAATTTCGATAATAGTAATGATAAGGCATAGTCTAGGTTTTGTAGAATTTGCAGATAGGGGTTGCGGCCTTTTAATATAGAATCAAAACTAAGCGTTTGGTTTAAAACCTGTAAAAGTAGGAATACTATAAAAGTAAAATAAACCCCACTTACACATTTACTAAGATGGTATTCTTCAATAAATGATATAAGTAGGGTTTTGAGTGTGGAAGTATTTTGGGCAATAAAACTTTTATTGAGGGGGTAATTTTTATAAAGCATTTGTTAGCTTAAATACCCAAGCGTAGTCGCATGGGCTATTGGCTGGGCTTATGGCTGGCGGCGAAATTGTCAATTTGCCATTTTTATAAATTGTTTTGATTGTACTGTTCTTTAACCCTAATAAACTGATATTGCTAGGCTTCGCTATTTTTTCGACACTAAAATCTTTGTCTGGAAAAGCGGTACAAATTACATAGAGGTCTTTACCTTTTTGGGTAAAATATACTTTGGTATCTTTGGTAACGGCTGGAGCTTGATCCCACTTGCGGGTATCATAAATACTTGCTGAGTTGACTTTCAGCCATTTGCCTATGTCAGTAAGGCGTTGTTGCATAATGACAGGAATACGGCCGTCGGCAGTAGGGCCTATATTTAATAGCAAATTGCCCCCACGAGCTACTTTATTGATAAGTATGTGTACTAGCTCTTCCGAACTCGAATAATCGCTTAGTATTTCGTTGCGGTTATAACCAAAAGAGCCTGCTATACCTCGGCATTCTTCCCACGGGCGTTCAAATTTTACGCCTTGTGAGTCGCCCTCATGAATAAGGTCGTATTCGGTTGTATAAAAGCCTCCGTGTTTGCTTCTGGTTTCTTTGCCCCAGCGGTCGTTTACTACAACGGTTTCTTTTACGGGCGATTCGTTATAGAGCCACGACAAAAATTGTGTGCTTCGCAAGGTTTCAGAGGGGTAATCCCATTCGCCATCTGTCCAGAAAATATCTGGCTTGTAGGTATTTACCAAATCTTTCATTTGCGGAAACATGTGTTCGTCGATATACTGGCCAATAGTAGCTTGTTTGTACAAAGGATGATACCACTCTAACAGCGAATAGTAATAACCCATTTTAATATTTTTTTCACGTACTGCTTGGGTCAAATCGCCTAACAAATCGCGATGAGGCCCAAGGTCTACGGCATTCCAGTTCCACGAATGTTTGGAAGGCCATAGCGTAAAGCCTTCGTGGTGTTTTGAGGTTAAAACCACATATTTTGCTCCTGATTCTTTGAATAAGTTAGCCCATTCGTCGGGTTGAAATAATTCTGCTTTGAAATGATTGGCAAAATCTTGATACTGGAAATTAGGACCAAAATTTTTGTTATGAAAGTCTGTAAAATAATGCTGAGTACTATTGGGTTCTTTCCAGCGTCTCCAATAATGTTCGGCGTATCTATCATAAATACCAACATTGTCTCTAACTGTAGGGCTATACGCAGGTACAGAATAAACACCCCAGTGAATAAAAATACCAAATTTGGCATCTTCAAACCAAGCTGGTACAGGACGGCTGTCGATTGAACTCCAATTATTGTCATATTGCTTTTGGGCATACGACCAATGAAAACTTAGCCCAATCAACACCAGGCAAGCAATTAATTTTTTCATAGTTAAAGGGTTTTTGCGAATTTAATAAGTAATTGTACAAAATAAATGGCTTTCGCAACAATTCTATAGGTTAATATAGCATCTTTACAACCTGATGATTATCCTTTGATACATGGTGGGTACTGTACCGCAAAGAGTGGTAAAATAGGGTACAAGAGTAGGGATATTGTTGAAAGTCAGGAATATACCTTCTTGATTGTGTCGTTGTTTTTATTTTGACACAATATACCTTATCTTTGCACAAGTCAAATCTTTGGTCTTGACCAAAATACCTACAAAAAACCAGCTTGTGTAGATATCGAACCGTAAGATAACAGTCGTTAATCGGTAAGTCCTATCCCAATACAATCTTGACGCATACAACGATTCATTGTCATGTCACTTAATACCAAAGAGAAAATACTTGCTTCAGCCCTTTACCTTTTCAATCGATTTGGGTTTGTGAGTGTACGTTTGCAGCATATTGCCGATGAAGTAGGAATGAGTGTTGGTAATTTGGCGTATCATTTTAAAACCAAAGACGAAATTATTGAAAAACTCTACCAACAATTGGTGTATGAGCAACAGCGCCTTTTGGCCGATTTACGAATGATTCCTTTGTTTGTTAATATCAATAGGCATGTAGAAAATAGTTTTTTGCTTCAAAAAGAATACAGCTTTTTTTACACCGATACCCTTGAAGTAGTTAGGGCGTATCCAGCTATTAAGCGACAGTACCGCGAGCAGGTTCAGTGGCAAACCATTCAGTTAGAACTACTTGTCAAATTTAATGTGGCTCGTGGTGCATTATTAGAGCCTCAAGCACCCGATTCTACGTTTTTATTGGCCAATAGGTATTTGTTGATTTTAGAAAACTGGATGAATTTTGAACGTATGAAAGGAACAGAATTGGCCGAAATCAATGTTCAGCAACTCAAAGACAATATTTGGGGGTTATTAGCTCCTTATTTTTCGCTTACTGGCCAAAACGAATACCAACAACTCGATAGCTTGTTATTTGACACTTGGAGCTAAATTAAATGGCATGATACTCCGAAATTAAAACCCTTAACAACTTTCAGAATTGGAAAATTTTTTCTAATTTAGAAAAATAGAATAGTACTGACTCAAAAAAATGACCTTATGAAATCGCCCTTTAGAATTGATAGCAACACTTATGCACAACTTATGAAAGGATTAAATGATACTTTTTTTAGTGAAAAAAAAGGGAATTCAAGCGATTTTAGGCTCTATTTTGATGATTTATGGCTTTCGGATACAGCCGTTATTGATGATATTCACAAAAGTAAAGGCGAGTGGGCTGTAGATTTAGTTTTTGCTTCTATACATAATCCACTCAAGTTTATCAGAAGATTTATTGTTTCGCATCCTTGTCCAAAAAGGGCAGCTCAAAAAGCTCATTTTATGCGTAGATTGGCCGCAAAAGACCAAAGAGGAACATTAGAAGTAAATATTGAGCTATTAAATTTATGTCAAAATTGATATTTTATGTACAATACTAAGCAAAAAATTCTCAACTCTTCCATTCAACTCTTCAACCAAAATGGTATAGACGCTGTGCGTTTACAACAAATAGCAGAAGATACTGGTATTAGTGTTGGTAATTTGGCGTATCATTTCAAAAATAAAGATGCCATTGTAGAATCTGTGTATGAACATATTTTCGAAGATTTTTCTAATGTTCTTCGGCAATATGCTGTTTCTACGGCTATGACGGGTTTTGATGCCCAGTTGAGTTTATACTATGAGTTTTTTGATAAGTATCAATTTTATATTGCCGATTTTTTCAAAACCAATAATACTCCAACCGAACATCAGCAAATTTGGCAAGAATACATTACCAAAATGTTGATTCAAATCAAAAGTCGTATTGATTATCTGGTACTTAACCAAGATTTTATCCCCGAAACTTTTTCTGGATTGTACCAGCAAGTAGCTGAAAATGTATGGACAAACCTTATTTTCTATATCCAGAAATGTCGTATGAGAGGTATTACGCCCACCGAAATGCAGTATAAATATGCAGTCTGGAATCAGTTACGCCCCTATTTCACCGAATCTGGTTTGACCGAATTTAACCAAGTTATTTTGCCTAGCTTTTCGTATTAGAGAGAGTTAGTTGCAAGTGGGTTATGAATGAGTTAGTGATTATTGTATTTGCTTGCTTTTTTCATCAGTATTATTGCATTAGCGAGCGAATGACTTCGCCCACTAATGCAATAACTATAACTAATGCAATAACTATATGTTAAAATTCTTTTCCATTCTCCTTTTTAATTTCCTATTCTAGCTCTCCCCTTCACTCTTCACTTTTTCATTTTTCACTCTTCACCCCTCACGTCTTTTGCTAATTTAAAACAATTCTAAATTGGCAAAATAATTAGAAAATAATTTCTAAACCTAGAAATTATTTTCTAAAATTGTGAAGTCAATATAATTTACAAGAATTATACAATTTCAACTTCGTAAACTAAAAACTGATATGGCAAACGTATTGTGGCTTCAAGGAGGAGCATGTAGTGGTAACACTATGTCATTCTTGAATGCTGAAGAACCTACCGTCATAGACTTGGTCACCGACTTTGGCGTGAACATTCTCTGGCATCCTTCTATTGGTCTGGAAATAGGAGAACAAGTTACACATTTGCTCAACGAAATCGTTGCAGGAAAGGTACAATGCGATATCTTGGTTTATGAGGGAAGTATTATTCAAGGCCCCAATGGAACTGGTACAATGAACTACTTCTGCGACCGCCCTATGCAAGACTGGGTAAAAGAGCTTGCCGAAGTGTGTGGGTATGTAGTGGCTATTGGCGATTGTGCTACTTGGGGAGGTATTCCTGCGGTTGCTCCTAACCCTTCTGAGTCAACAGGGATGCAGTTTTTGAAAAAAGATAAAGGGGGCTTCTTGGGTGCTAATTATGTTTCAAAAGGAGGTTTACCAGTTATTAATATTCCGGGATGCCCTGCTCACCCCGACTGGATAACCCAAATTTTGGTGGCGATTGCGACAGGCCGTATCGGCGACGTTTTAATTGACGAATACCACCGTCCCAAAACTTTTTTCACCGATTTTGTTCAAACAGGTTGTACCAACGTAGTAAATTTTGCCAATAAAATAGACGGCGGTTTTGGAAAACGTGGCAATGGCTGTTTGTTTTACGAAGTGGGTTGTCGTGGCCCAATGACGCGTTCTAGCTGTAACAAAATTCTTTGGAACAGGCATTCTTCTAAAACCCGTGCCAATCACCCATGTTTAGGATGTACCGAGCCAGGTTTCCCGCATAATGATTTAGTAAAAGGTAGTGTTTTCAAAACCATGAAATACCTCGGTATTTTGCCCAAAGAAGTACCTGCTGGTAATTCAAAATTGGGCTATTATATGAGAGCAGGCTTTGAAAAAACCATGCACGCTCTTGAGGTAGCTGTTGGCGTTGAGAAATCACATTCGGAAGGTTCTAAGTAGTACCTCTAAGAGCTACTATATGCTCAAGTTATATGCCTGATTAGAAGGTCTATAATAGGCTATTTAATTCAAGTAGCCAATTCCCAAATACTTAACAATTCGTAATTTATTCATGATTACAAATTATCAAATACAATGGCAATTAAAAAAGAACTCAATATATCACCCGTAGGCCGTGTTGAAGGCGACCTCGATGTAAAAGTATATATGGAAGACGGCGTAGTAACAAGGGCTCATACCCAAGCGGCTATGTTTAGAGGTTTTGAAAAAATTATGGAAGGCAAAGACCCCCAGTCGGGTCTTATTGTAACACCTAGAATTTGTGGTATTTGCGGTGGTTCGCACTTATATTGTGCTTCGTCTGCTTTGGATACTGCTTGGGGAACTACCTTACCTCCTAATGCCCTTTTGCTAAGAGCCATTGGCCAAGCAACCGAAACAATTCAGTCGATACCACGTTGGTTTTATGCAATTTTTGCTACCGACATGGCTAATAAAAAATTTGCCAACAAACCTCTTTACGATGAGGTTGTTCGTCGTTTTGCTGCTTATGTTGGTACATCTTTCCAAAAAGGTGTTGTAGCCTCTGGCCGTCCTGTCGAGGTTTATGCTATTTTTGGTGGACAATGGCCACACTCTTCGTATATGGTACCGGGTGGGGTAATGTCGTCGCCTACGCTCAAAGATGTTACGAGGGCTTTTGCTATTATGAATCAGTTTAGAAAAGACTGGCTCGAAACCATTTGGTTAGGTTGTTCTATCGAACGTTATATGGAAATCAAAACCTATGACGATTTGCTGGCTTGGGTTGACGAAAACGAATCACAACGTAACTCTGATTTAGGTTTGTTTATTCGTGCTGGCCTAGAATTTGGACTTCATAAGTTTGGGCAAGGTGTTGGAAAGTTTATTGCTACGGGTACATATTTACACAAAGACCATTATCAAAAACCGACTATTGAGGGTAGAAATGCAGCATTAATTAGCCGATCGGGCTTTTTCGATGGCAAAAACTATTCTGAATTTGACCATCTCAAAATTCAGGAACACGTTAAACATGCTTGGTATAAAGACACCGTAGCGGCTCACCCTTGGGACGAACCGCTGCCTACTCCGCTACAGTCGCAGCCGTTGGCAAGCTCAGATTTTGGCGGAAAATACTCGTGGTCGAAAGCTCCGCGGTATAATGATTATGCTGCCGAAGCAGGGCCACTTTCTAGGGTTTTGATGAATGCCAATCCTGATAATCTGTTACCTCACCAAGTTTACGACCCATTATTTGGGGATATTTATGCCAAAATGGGGCCAAGTGTATTTACCCGTACCCTTGCTCGTGTACACGAAGCGGCTCGTTTGTTTACTCAAATCGACCAATGGCTACATGAAATTGACCTCAATGGCGATTTTTATATTAAACCAGAAGAAAAAGACGGAAAAGGCTTTGGTGCAACCGAAGCAGCAAGGGGGGCGTTGGCTCACTGGATTGAAATTGAAAATGGTGTAATCAAAAACTATCAAGTAATGGCTCCTACTACTTGGAATGTAGGGCCAAACGACGATAAAGGAAATGCTGGGCCAATCGAAGCGGCTTTAGAAGGCACCGAAATAGAAGACCCCCACGACCCTGTAGAAGTAGGTATGGTAGCTCGTTCTTTCGACTCATGTTTGGTCTGTACGGTACATGCTCACGACCAAAAAAGCGGAAAAGAGCTCGCTAAATTCAAATTATAGTTGTAATAGTGTACAGAAGTTTAGAGATTATATTTCAAAAATCCAATAGCCGATATGGAGTATTTTCTAATCATTTGTTCACTACTTTATTGGTGTTGCCTAAATGTTTTTTTGGGGTAAAACCGAATCGAAAAAATTAAACGGCTTCATTTAGTATTCAATAGTAGGTTATTGAGAAGGGAATTGGGTATTCACTTTTCAATAACCTATTTTCATTCGATAATTTACCTGTGCTACGAAAATTGAAAATAAGAAATGGTAAAAACAGCTATCATGGGTTTTGGCAATCCTGTTCGTTCTGACGATGCCGTAGGATGCTACGTGATTGAACAATTACAAAAAAAAGGAATAGAATCAGATACCATCACCTTGCTCGATATGGGAACGGGGGCATTTGAGGTACTTTTCAAGCTTCAGGGACATCAACGCATTATTATTGTAGATGCCGTTATCAATACGGGCGAAAGTGTTGGAACACTTTATAAAGTACCTGCTCAAGAAATTGATGCCGCCATTATCGACGACCCCATGGTGTTTCTGCACAGTATTAAATGGGATCAAGCATTGAGCTATGCCAAGAAAATTCTGAGAGATGATTATCCCGATGATATTAGTGTTTATTTGATTGCAGTAGATAATACTCGGATCGAAATGGAGCTTTCGGATACTGTAAAAGCCGCTGGCGATAAAGTTGTAGATTATATTTTAGCAGAATTATGAAATTACACAATGGCCATATTATTATTCCAGTAGCTCTTGTAAAAACAGTTTTAGAAAACGATACCCAAGTAAATTGGGTGTATTATCCCGAACGCCACACGCTATTGATTGCGGGAAGGTCTAAAATATTTTTTGAAAAAATGCACAAAACACACTGGCAAACTCTCAAAGATAAAAATACACAGGGCGATAAGGCTCTTTTGGTAAGGGCTATTTTGCTCGACAACGACCTTGATGATACCGACCGTGATTTGGTTTTTGACCTAAAAAACACTGGAATTATTTCGATAAATTTATAAAGTTGGTAATCTATTCAACACACACACAGATGCTTTCTATATCCACTCAATTTGACCAGCTCAATATCATTAATACCATTATCTCTTCCGAAAATCGTTTAGATGAATTGGTTGATATTCAGCTTATTGAAAATAACCAATGTGATTTTACTATCATCGCAAATACTATTCAGGTCAATTTGGATTGGTCTGAAAGCTTACCTCCTATTTTATTGAAAACGTCAATACCACTCAATACAACCAATTTACTATCTCTTATTTTTTTGAAGTTAGGTAACTGGGAAAAAGTGTATGGAAATAGCTTTGAAAACCAACAACTTACCAACGATATTGACCTCATTAATCGACTACAATCGGGGGTATTAGTACAAATTCTGGCCGAACCTATCAACGATTTTGGTACGTTCGAGTACTACCGCCGTTGGCATAATCGGGCGGTAGTGTTACATTATGGCAATACCGATACCTTGGTTGGCGATCACCTCACCAAAGCAGCCTACGAAAAAGCCCTTGAAAATGCTCCAGATACTCATTATAAAGCTTTTACAGCCAAACATTTTGCTGCTTTTTTACTAGATTTTGGCTTGTTGTCCGAGGCCGAAGCCTTACTAGTGAGTATCCTTAGCGAGGTGTTGGATACCAATGTTCAAACAGAATTAAAAGCCGTATTATACAGTATTTGGCTACAAAATTTGACAGTTCCTTACGACTACGCTTTGTTGGAAAAAACCAAACAGACTATCTGGGAAGTGCTTCAGTATTATGAAAGTCAGGGGCGGGCTTTGCAAACAGGGTTATTGCTGATTGATGCCGCTCAGGTGGCCAATTTTACAGATAGTTTTAGCGAATCATTGGGGTATATCAATCGTGCTATTCGGATATTTAGAGACGAGGATACCCCTGAGTTGGAGGCCAATGCCCATTATCGCAAAGGTGTTTTGTTGTTTACTTGGGCTCAAAATGGCAATATTCAGTTTTATAAAGGAGCTATGGAGGCTTATCAAGAAGCCCTCAAAACCTTTACTCAAGATGCAACACCAGATGTTTTTGCCGAAATTCAACATCATTTAGGTATTATCTACAGCGAGATTCCTGATGAGGCTAAAAAGAAAAGTATTTGGGCTGCCGTTTCGATTAGCTCTTTCAAGCAGGCTCTTGCTTATTTTACCCTAGCAACTCATCCTTACGAATATGCCACAATTTGCAATCATTATGCCAATGCCCTCACCAAATACCCTGAAGCCAAACTGACCGATAATTACCGAAAAGCCTTAGATTTTTATAACGAAGCTTTGGCGGTACGTACAGCTTACGAATATCCTTATGAACGAACCCTAACCCTGCTTAATTACCTAGAAGCATGCTGGCATGTTCATGAAGAAGATGCCGAAAAACAAAAAGCATTGCTAGACGAAATGAAACTAAAGGCCGAAGAAATCCAAGAGTTGGTCAACGACGAAAAGCTTTTGGCAGAAGCTCAAATTCATATCGAAAAATTAAATGAACTAGCATTTATATTGTAAAAAAAGCCTTCTTTTGAAGAGAAATCGTATTTTTAGAAAAATTTTTCTAAAAATACGATTTTTTATTTTTTATAACCTTAAATAGAATATATTTGATTTTAGAAAGTAATTAGCATAAAACAAATGCACGAAATTTCATTAGTCAGAAATATTTTCCGCACTTTGGAAGAAGAATTTCCCAATGATATTCCAAGGGTTCGAGGAATCAATTTAACCGTGGGGTTGCTCTCAAATGTACAGCCTATTCTTATGCAAAATGCGTTTCAGGCGGTTTTGGAAGATGAACCTCGCTATCAAAAAACGTCGTTGCATGTTACAATTTTACCGATTCTGATTCATTGTGAGGCTTGTAATACAACTTCTGAAGTAGCACAGTATCGCTTTATTTGTCCTTGTGGACAACCTAGCCGCAATGTTGTACAGGGCGAAGAATTATTAATTAGTAGTGTCGAGTTGGACGAACCCTGATTAGGTTTTTTTTTCAAAAAACTGTACTATTCAATTGTTGCAAAATCTTAATCTTTATAAAATGAGTAAGCCCAAATCTAATCAAGCAGCCGTAGGCTCTATTCAGTGCGATAACACAACGATGAATTTGCTCAAAGTCAATGATTTTGTGGCAAAGGCTATTCGTGAGCGATTGCCTAATATGCTAGTAATCAATGTATGTTCGTCGCCAGGTAGCGGAAAAACAACTTTGATGCAAGAAACAGGCAAGCGACTACAGGGAAAACTCAATATGGCTGTACTGGTAGGCGACCCCGAAACCGAACGTGATGCTATCCGCATGCGTGAAGTAGGTATCAATGCCCTACAAATTGTAACAGGCGGAATGTGCCATATCGAAGCCCAAATGATTTATCAAGCCCTCGATCATATCGACTTAACGGGGGTAGATATACTCTTTATTGAAAACGTAGGTAACCTTGTTTGTCCAGCAGCATTCGACTTGGGCGAAGATTATCGGGTAACGGTTTTGGCTAGTACCGAAGGCGACGATAAGCCCAAAAAATACCCTCGCATGTTTCTGACAAGCGAGCTGCTGATTGTTTCAAAAGCCGACCTATTGCCTTATGTACCTTTTTCGGTAGATGCCGTTACTAAAGATGCCAGAGAAGTAAATCCAGACCTTGATGTAATGACAATTTCGAGCTTGAAAGGTGATGGAATGGACGAATGGTGTAGATGGTTGACCGAGAAAGTAGCAGAGAAAAAAGGAAGTTTGGTAGAAGCATGAATAGCGTAAGTATCAACAATAAAGCAAAAAATCAAGTACAGTATACTTATTCTATTAGCCTAAAAGGGCTAGTTCAAGGGGTTGGTTTTAGGCCGTTTGTGTATCAGTTAGCAAACAATTGGGGGCTAAAAGGACAGGTGCGTAATGGTTTGGAGGGAGTTGAGATTATCTTTAATACCGATGCAACAACTGCCCAAAATTTTTACCAACAAGTACTTTTCCAAGCTCCATCGTTGGCACAAATCGACTATTCAATATTAAAACATATTGATAAACAGTTTTTTGAAGATTTTTCAATTACAGAAAGTACATCGGAAGGTAAGGCTTCATTATTGCTTGCTCCTGACTTTGCTATGTGCCATCACTGTCGACTAGAACTCGATGATACTCACAATAAGCGTTATCGCTATCCATTTATCAGTTGTACTAATTGTGGCCCACGGTATTCTATTATAACAAAATTACCTTACGACCGACCGCAGACCACAATGGCCGATTTTGCGATGTGCGAGGCTTGTTTGACAGAATACCATAATCCCAACGACCGACGCTTTTATGCCCAAACCAACTCTTGTAATGTATGTGGCCCTAAGTTGGGTTGGTACAAAACAATTGATGGACAAGCTCAAGCAATAGCCGAGCTGTACGACAGTCACTGGATATTGAGTCGGGTAAAATGGGCATTAGAAGCAGGCAATATTTTGGCAGTTAAAGGAATTGGAGGTTACTTATTGATGTGCGATGCCACCAACGAAAGTGCTGTTAATAAGCTCAGAACACGCAAAAACCGACCAACAAAGCCTTTTGCTGTCTTGTTTCCTGATATAAAATTGCTTGAAAAAGAGGTGTTTATCCATGAAAAAGAAAAAGAGGCTCTTCAAAGTACCGAAGCTCCTATTGTATTACTCAAGCAACGCCCAAATATAGGTACGCAAATAGCCAAAGGAGTCAATCCCAATCTTGATTATATAGGTGCGATGTTGCCCTATACGCCCATATTGAGCCTGATTGCTTATGATTTTGGAAAGCCTTTGGTAGCAACAAGTGGTAATGTTAGTGGTAGTCCAATCATTTTTGAAGATGAAAAAGCATTATCCGAATTATCACCAATAGTAGATTATATTTTGACCAATAACCGCCGAATCATTGTTCCACAAGATGACACAGTAATACGGTTTTCTGAAAAATATCAACAAAAAATTCTGATCAGACGAAGCCGTGGCAATTTATTAGTAGTAAAAAATAAGGCAGCAATAAACTCAGATACCAGTGTGTCCTTGGGTTTTGGAGCGTCATTAAAAAGTACTTTTTCTATTCAAAACACCGATAACTTATATGTTAGCCAGTATTTAGGCGATTTAGAAAGTTATGAAACTCAGCAAAACTTTGAACGAGTATTACATCATTTTGCAACATTATTTGAGCATACTCTAACCCAAAGTCGGCTTTTTTGTGATGCTCATGAAGGATATTTTTCTACGTCATTGGCACAACGATTAGCACAGCAATGGCACATTCCTGTAACCAAAGTCCAACATCATCAGGCTCATTTTGCAGCTATTTTGGCCGAACATAACCTCAATGATAATACCGTTATGGGGGTTATTTGGGACGGTACGGGTTACGGAACAGATGGTAATATGTGGGGAGGTGAGTTTTTTATTCAACAAGAACGACGGCATTTTGACTATTTTGATGCTATTCTAGGTGATAAAATGCCTCGTGAGCCTCGTATTTCTGCCTTGTGTTTGACATATCCAATGGCCAACGTTGAGCCAATCATACAGCCAAAATTTACGGTACAAGAATGGCTTGTTTATCATAAAATACTAGAGCGAAATATAATAAAAACCAGTAGTGTAGGTCGTATTTTTGATGGTGTTGCGTCTCTTTTGGGCTTATGCGAAAAGCAGTCTTTTGAAGGCCAAGCAGCTATGTTATTAGAAGAATTAGCTGGGAGATATTTGGACGAAAATGGCTATGATTTTGGGGAAAGTTATTGGACAAAACCATTTAGTAATATCCCTACCAAGCAATTAATAGAAGGTATTTTACAAGATATTGCCAAGCAGAAAAGCGATGGATTTATTGCTGCCAAGTTTCATTTTTCCTTAGTAGAATCGGTGCGAATTGTGGCAGAGCAATACCAAATCAAAAAAATTGCTTTTAGTGGTGGTGTATTCCAAAATGCAGTTTTGGTAGACTTGTTGAGGCATTATTTACAAGCTAATTTTCAGTTGTTTTTTCATCAAAAGCTGTCTCCCAACGATGAAAGTATTTCATTTGGACAAATCAATTTTCATAAGTGTACTGAATATTCAAAAAACAGATAATTCAGTAATTATTAAAAGCGAAAGCCTAGATTTTTGGATTATTTTTTATCATTTTAAAACATAAAAATATGTGTCTTGCAATTCCAGGGAAAATACAATCTATTGAATATCAATACGATGGATTGGTTCGTATGGCAAAAGTACTTTTTGGTGGAATCATCAAAGAGGCAAGCCTTGAAATGGTACCCGATGCTGTCGTTGGCGACTATGTACTGGTTCATGTGGGCGTAGCCCTAACGATAGTCGATGAAGAAGAAGCACAAAAAACCTTTAGCTATCTTAGCGAAATAGGTGAATTGGACGAACTGATAGATTCTTGCCAAATTGACGCTCCAACCCCCAATCAGCCATGAAATTTTTATCAGAATATAGAAACCCAGAACTCGTTGAGCAGTATTTAGACGAAATCAAGAAAACCGTTACCCGTCCTTGGACCATCATGGAAGTTTGTGGTGGACAAACGCATAGTTTGGTAAAGAATGGTTTACTCAATCTGCTTCCCCAAGAAGTACAAATGGTACATGGCCCAGGTTGTCCTGTATGTGTTACGCCTATCAATTTGATAGACAAAGCGGTGTATTTGGCCGAAGAAAAAAACGTAATCCTGTGTTCTTTTGGCGATATGATTCGTGTGCCAGGTTCAAAACGCAGCTTGCTAGAAGCAAAAGCCAATGGTGCAGATGTCAGGATTTTGTATTCGCCACTAGAAGCCGTAAAACTAGCTCAACAAAACCCCGACAAGGAAGTAGTTTTTTTTGCTGTAGGCTTTGAAACGACCGCTCCAGCTAATGCCCTTTCGGTGGTTCATGCTAGGCGTTTAGGCTTAAAAAATTATGCTATTTTGGCTTCTCACGTATTGGTGCCACCTGCAATTGATGCCGTCATGAACGATGAAACGGCACGTATTCAAGCATTTTTAGCGGCAGGACACGTTTGTGCTATTATGGGCATTGGTCAATATTATGATTTGGTAGAAAAACATGATATTCCGATGGTAGTGACAGGTTTTGAGCCTGTCGATTTATTGCAGGGTATTCTGATGACCGTCAAACAGTTAGAATCAGGAAAAGCTAATCTTGAAAACCAATATAGTAGAATAGTAAAGCCCGAAGGAAATCCTGAAGCCTTAAAAATTATTCAAGAGGTATTTGAAATAGCCGACCGTGAATGGCGTGGTCTAGGCACTATTCCTATGAGTGGCTGGGAGGTACGAGACAAGCTAGCCGAGTTTGATGCCAATAAAAAATTTGCAGTCAATATCGTAAAAGTACCTGAATGTGCAGATTGTATCGCTGGATTGGTGCTAAAAGGCATCAAGAAGCCTTTTGAGTGTAGTCAGTTTGGCAAAAAATGTACACCCGAAAAACCTTTGGGTGCTCCGATGGTATCGTCAGAAGGTGCTTGTGCGGCCTATTATCATTACTCCGAAGTGGTTTGAAATACCCATTTGGAAAGCCTAGTAAATAGATTTATACATTTGAGTAAGTATCTAAAAATCTTATAGACTCGCTATTTTGTTCAATTACTTATAATCGAAAGAATGACTGATAACTCAATCTTAAACTTAGTGTGTCCAATGCCAAAGCTCGACTTTGACGTTATTACCCTTGGACATGGTAGTGGTGGTATTTTAACACATAAACTTTTGGAATCGGGGGTTTTTAATTTGTTGAAAAATCCACTACTCGACACACATCACGACGGGGCTATTATTGATTTTTCAGGCAAAATGGCTTTTTCTACTGATAGTTATGTGATTTCGCCTGTTTTTTTCCCAGGGGGAAATATCGGTGAACTCGCCGTAAATGGAACAGTCAACGACCTTGCCATGTGTGGAGCTATTCCAAAATACTTATCATTGAGTTTTATTATTGAAGAGGGGCTACCCATGACTGAGTTTTGGGAGATATTAGTCTCGATCAAGAATGCTGCACAAAAATCTAATATTCAGGTTGTTACAGGCGATACTAAAGTTGTAGAAAAAGGAAAAGGAGATAAGATTTTTATCAATACTTCTGGCATTGGAGAAGTACATCCCAATGCTCAAATCTCGACACACAACTTGCAAATAGGCGACAAAATCATTATTTCTGGGTACATTGCTACACACGGTATTGCAATTATGTCGGTTAGGGAAGGATTAGATTTTGAAACCAATATTGTGAGCGATACCACCAATCTAAACCATACCGTAGGGGCTTTACTGGATAGTTTTGGTACTGATATACATCTTTTTAGAGACCCAACAAGAGGTGGTGTTGCTACTGTTTTAAACGAAATAGCCCGTGATAGTGGCTGGGGTATTACTATTGCTCAAAAACAGATTCCTGTATTGGAGGAAGTGGCAGGAGCTTGCGAATTGCTTGGGCTCGACCCTCTTTATGTAGCCAATGAAGGTGTATTCATGGCCATTGTTTCGGCCGACATCGCAGATGCTTTTTTGGCAAAATTACAAACCTTAGCACATGGCCAACATGCCGCTATTATTGGCGAAATTGTGGCCGAACACCCCAAACAGGTTATTTTAACTAGCAAAATTGGTGGTAAACGAGTCGTAAATATGCTAGTAGGCGAGCAGCTACCAAGAATCTGTTAATTATGCTTTGGGTATTGGTACTACCTACCAAGCTAAATAAGAAATCGTGTAAAATGCTTGTTTGGTCTTTTTTACTAGAAAAAATACTGCTAAATGACTTCAGAAATCCAAACGTATAGTTTATCGCTTAGCGACAAAGCTCCTTTAGTTAGCAATACCTTTATTTTTAAAGGAGATGAAGGCAACCCTTTACTTGCACCAAGAGGTGTTTGGTCGATTAATGGAAAACTGATAGTTGCTGATACAGGCCAAAATAGGGTTTTTATTTGGCATAGTATTCCCCAAAGTACTTTTATGCCTCCCGATGTGGTATTGGGGCAGCTAGAAACCACCGATACAGGCCGAAATGCTGGGCATGGGGTAAGTGCCAATACCTTGCAATATCCTTCGGGGGTGTGGTCGGATGGACAAAAGCTTATCGTTGCCGATGCTTGGAATCACCGCGTTTTGATTTGGCATACATTCCCAAGGGTCAATGGGCAAGCCGCAGATGTAGTAGTAGGTCAGCCCGATTTTGACCATAACCAGCCCAATGTACAGGGTATTGGTACAAGCCCGACAGCTCAAAGCCTCAATTGGCCTTATGGCGTATTCTCGGATGGTACTCGGCTGTGGGTTGCCGATACAGGTAATAGGCGAATATTGTATTTTGAGACAATACCACAACAATCTTTCCAGAAAGCCAACGGTGTTATCGGGAAGCCTACTTTTGAGGAAAGAGATTATGAGAATCATGAGCCTATTTGGCCGTATTCGGTACGAGTAGCTCCCAATGGGCAAATGGCGGTAGTGGATACCCAATATTACCGAACGTTGCTTTGGCACAATTGGCAAAAAGCTTTTTCAAATCCTGCCGATGTGATTATTGGTCAGCCTGATTTTGAATCCAATGGTCAAAATCAGTTTAGCTTATTTCCTAAGCACAATAGCCTCAGTTGGGTATATGATAGTTTTTTTTATCAAAATGGCTTATTGGTAGCCGATACAGGCAATAGTCGTTTGTTGTGGTTTGAACAAATACCAACCGTAAATTCGCCTTGGGCTGATAATCTTATTGGCCAAGAAAAATTTACAATTGGTAGCGAAAACGCCAATACTCGTTATGGAACAGATAAACAATTGTACTGGCCTTTTTCGCTCTGTATTACCAACCGTACCCTTTTGGTGGCCGATACGGGCAACCACCGTATTATTATTTTTCAACTAAATCAATAACCCTAAAATATGGAAATAGCACCATTGCTTTTGGCCAGTATTGTTGGTTTTTCTCATGCTTTTGAGGCCGATCATCTGGTAGCCGTGAGTAATATCGTAACCCGACGCAATAGCCTTCATTTGGCTATGAAAGATGGGGTATATTGGGGGTTGGGGCATACATCTACCATTTTATTAGTAGGTTGTGTGTTTATTTTGGGTAAATTTACCTTCCATGAAAATAGTTTTCATTACCTTGAAGCGGCTGTTGGTATTATGCTGATTATTTTGGGAGTATTTCGTTTATTCAAACTATATACTGCCAAAGCAACGGTACATACACACGCATCGGATGTACACGAGCATAAGCTGGCTTATGGTGTGGGCTTGGTTCATGGGCTGGCTGGTAGTGGGGCATTGGTGTTATCGGTGCTTACTACTATCAAAGGAATTGTAAGTAGCCTTTTGTATCTGTTTATTTTTGGCATAGGCTCAATTGGCGGTATGATGCTAGCAGCAGGAATTTTTAGTGTACCATTTTCCGAAAAAATTATTCGGAATCAAAAAATACGGGTATATATGACCCTCCTATCTTCTTTGTTTTGTATTGGTCTAGGCGTAATTGTTATACATCAGCAACTAAAATAATGGAATACAACGAATCTGATTTTGTAGAATACGCTTTAAAGGAAACGGGAATCGCAATTTTATCACGAAATGATAAGTATTTTGATTTGCCCAATGGCTTCCAAATAGAAGTAGAAGGCCGAGACTTATACCGTTTGTCGCATGAAGGATGGGTCATTTCTCCTTTTGATGACATCGGGAGGTTGTGTACTTTTCTTCAAAGTAATATTAATCATACAACTGAAACGAATGAAAGTAATGGATAAACGGGAATTATGGATAGTGGCTCTTTCTGAAAGTATTTCAAAACCAGGCCATTATGCCTTGATATTGGAGGATACCCTAAGCAAACGACGTATTCCTTTGATTATTGGGTCGAGCGAGGCTCAGGCTATTGCTATGGCTATGGAAAAATTGCAACCTACTCGCCCACAAACCCATGATTTGTTTCATCAAACAATCCTAAAACTCAATGCTGTACTTGTCGAAACACTTATTTATCGCTTAGAAAAGGAGGTTTTTTATGCCTATATTATCATCAAAACAGCAACGGGTTTATTAGAAATTGACGCTCGTCCGTCCGATGCCATTGCTTTGGCGGTACGATTTGGGTGTCCTGTTTTTGCTACTGACGATGTTATTGAAAATTCTGCGTATGATTTTGATGAAAAAACCCGTGATAAACGGGGGTCTTATGCCGAATATACGCTTGAGGAGTTGGAGGAACTGCTCAATAAAATTATCAAAAAAGAGGATTATGAAAGTGCTGCAAGGGTAAGAGATGCTATTGAACGACGACAAAAAAAATAATTTTCTGTTATTTAGAAAAATCTATATTTGTTTGATAATAAGGTGTATAGCTGGTATCCGTTGGGGCTTGTCGATTATTTGTTTTTGTAAACAAGCCCCAACGATGTTAAGATATAAGCTGTTCTATTTTTTACTTTTGGATGTAGTCCGTGTTCAAACTCAATATGAAGGGTGACAAATTTGTCTAAAAGACTTTTGTTTTCCAATATTAATGCTTGATGGTTGCTTCTAAAGTTGTACTTCATATCCATAACTGCCCTAACATTGTCCAATACAAGGTCTGGATTCATTGTAATGGCTTCTAAAAAGTCTGATTTATCGGCTTCGCTATTCGCAAAAGGGGTATCTATCTTAAAATAAATCGTTTCTATTCCTCTTTGTCTAACTCCTGTGTTGTACTCAAACTGAATATTATCGACACTCATTTGGGTGATTTCTCGGTGGGCTTTTACAAGTACATTAACATTGAAATCATAAAAGTTAACATATTTGTTTTCGTCTACTTGCAATAGCTTTTTAAGCTCGTTTACGGTGTAAGAAAACGTAAATCTTTTTTGCCCCATGTGCATTTTCAAAATACGATACATGGTGCTTGAATACACGTATTTGAACGATTGAATTTTTTCTAAATTATAACGAGCATATTGCTTTTGAAAGTCTTTGAGGTATTTGCCAATGGCATGATTGGTTTCAAACTCCAAAACGCCGTCTTGGTATGAAATACGTGAAAAAATAGAAAGGTGTTCGTATTCTATTTCTGGACGATTAAAATCTAAAAAAGTAATAGATTTTTCCATCATTGATTTAGTTACAGCCAATGATTGTTGAATGGTTACATACTTGACTATTTCACTGCGTGGAATAGAAACAATAATTGACGTATTATCATCAACGTTGGCCAATGCTTCATAATCTATTTGATTAACAAATAGCTCAAAAAGTTTTTGTTCTACACGTTTGTATGGAATAGATGACACGATAAATTTATTGGAAAGGTAATTATCTATTCTACTATGTTTGAAGGGAAGAACAAGGCTTTTATTCGATGGAATTTTCATATTAGTTAATGTATTGTATGAGGATAGCCATTAGTAGGGTAAATTTATAAAAAACTCGCATTATTTCATAAAAAACTCGCATTAATTAAGGGTGTTTTCATAAAAAACTCGCATTATTTCATAAAAAACTCGCATTAATTTTTGTAACTATTTGATTTTCAGGCAGTTTGGAGGCCTCTAAATCAATCAAATATTATTTGATAAATCTATAAATCAAGAAAAAAAACAAAATTTTTGAAAAAATTACTAAAAATAATAGTTTTGAGCCTGTTTTTGGCTAATTATGACTCAAAGGGCACTCAAAAATGGCATTTTTCAACGCTAAAAAAAAGCATTTTTTATATAAGTATCTAATAGTCAATGCTTTAACTTTCATAAAAAACTCGCATTAGCTTTTTGGGCAGATGATAAATGATAAAATTCCGGATTCATAAAAAACTCGCATTAAAATATAAATTGTTGATTTTCAAGTATTTATGATTTATAAAAAACTCGTATTAACTTTTTGGCTTGAATCATATTTCATAATTTTTGAAGGATTATTTTGATAGTAAAATTACATAAATGTCTGATTGTCAGTATTTTAACTTTCATAAAAAACTCGCATTAGCTTATTTTTACGCTTTAAAATAGGGCTATTTATGATTTATAAAAAACTCGCATTATTTCATAAAATACTGTAAATCAGCGTTTTATGATTGATAGTAAAACCGAACTTTTACTAGAAAGTGATGAGAAAAGAATAATTGGAGCAGATTTATAAAAAACTCGTATTAAGCAGTGAGATAAGAAATTTGGAGTACCCCCAATGACGCAATTGCTCTACTTTACGAGTGAATAGACATTGATATAATCGGGCAGATATTCAAGGTTGTTTAGTACCTTACTCTGGGTTTTCTGGGTTTTGGCTAGACAAATACTGAGACGAAACTGCTCCTACTATGATAGAACAAGCTGCCAACAATTCGCTGTCGATCATATCGGAGGCTTTGAAAGACATAATAAAAAATATAAGCGTTAAACTTACATAAATACTATTTTTTAATGCGACAAGTTTCATTGATGAATCTTTTTATGGTTTTGTATAGTTCAAAACGCTTACTGAAATATGCGTTTTGACACATCTAACAAATATGTAGACTCAGGTTTACTTTTTTTTATTTATATTCGTAATGAGAAATATTAATTTTTTTTATGAATTACACACTTAATCAATTACAGATTTTCTTGAAAATCGTACAGACCGAGAGCGTAACGAAGGCATCGGAAGAGTTGCATCTTACGCAACCCGCTGTTTCTATTCAGCTCAAAAACTTTCAAGACCAATTTGATATTCCTTTGACAGAAGTTGTAGGAAGGAAAATTTATATTACAGATTTTGGAAGAGAAATAGCCGAGGCCGCCGAAAACATTATCAATCAAGTATATGCCATCAACTACAAAACTTTAGCCTACAAAGGGCAATTAACGGGTCGGCTCAAGATTTCGGTTGTATCAACTGGAAAATATGTAATGCCCTATTTCCTAACTGATTTTATGAAACAGCATACTGGAATTGAGCTATTAATGGATGTAACCAACAAAAACAAAGTAGTAGAGAGTTTGGAAAACAACGAGGTTGATTTTGCTCTTGTATCTGTTTTGCCAACGACCCTCAACATCGAGCAGCTAGATTTACTCCAAAATAAATTATACTTGGTTGGGAATGCCAAAGCCACAATACCCCATGAAATCAATACCACAGACTTATTTAAAGAATTACCGTTGATTTTTAGGGAAAAAGGCTCTGGAACAAGACAAACCATGGAAAGCTTTATTGAACGCAATAATATTTCTGTTTTGAAGAAAAT
Organism: Flectobacillus major DSM 103; assembly: GCF_000427405.1. NCBI lineage: Bacteria > Pseudomonadati > Bacteroidota > Cytophagia > Cytophagales > Flectobacillaceae > Flectobacillus > Flectobacillus major. The sequence goes on along the minus strand of NZ_ATXY01000003.1, from coordinate 90,585 downwards.
GGAATTAACCTCCAACGAAGCAGTCAAACAAGCCCTATTAGCCGATTTAGGTTATTCTATTATGCCATTGATAGGCATTAGAAATGAACTCCACAACAATGAATTACAAATCATACCAATCAAAGGGCTGCCTATTACTACTACTTGGCGTTTGATATGGTTGAAAGGAAAAAAACATTCTCCTGTTTCTACCTCGTTTTTAACGTATTTGAGCAAGGAAAAAGCTCAAATTATTCAAGATAAATTTGACTGGTATGAGCGGTATTAATTCGTACGATTACTTTACAAATAACACTCGCTTCACAGAGGAAAGGCATATTTTGTGAAGCTTTTTAATATTTTTTGTTCTGGCTTTTGCTTCATTATCACTTCTGCTAATTTTCTCTTTAGGCTAATCTGCTCATAGATTATTGCTAAATATTTAAACTTTAAGCAAATAGCGATGTTTAGTTAATATCTATAAAGTTTAATGATGTATTTATTAATACTAAACAAATGTTTAATGTATTTGTACTATATATCACTAAAACAGCATAAAAGTAATCCATATTAGCACATTTTATATAAACTGTAGATCAGTATGTTAAAGCAATTAAACCTAAATTTTGTTCGAGTATTAGTATTGTTGGTATTTGCTCACACGGCTTTTACGCAAAGTAAAGTAGAACATGTCATATTGATTGGAGTAGATGGCCTAGGAGCTTACGCATTCAAGAATACCCGTGTTCCTCATTTAAGAAAATTGATGAGCAAAGGCTCTTGGACTATGCAAGCACGTTCGGTTTTACCCTCGTCGAGTGCTCCCAACTGGGCTTCAATGGTAATGGGAGCTGGGCCAGAATTACACGGCTACACTACTTGGGGTAGTAAAAAACCAGATTTGCCCGCTCGTGTATTGGATGAATACGGAATGTTTCCGAATGTGTACAGTTTGTTGCGAAAAGCCAAACCATCAAGTCAAATTGGCGTAGTATATGAATGGGACGGCATTGGCTTTTTGTTTCCTAAACAGGCCGTGGATAAAGACCAAAATTGCGAAGGCGATAGTGCTACAGCATTGGCAGCAGTAAGTTATATCAAAGAGAAAAAACCTAATTTTTTGTTTATCCATTTTAACGAAGTTGACCATGTAGGGCATTCTGTCGGCCACGATACGCCCGAATATTACCAATCGGTAGAGAATACAGATACTTATGTAGGAACAATTATCCAGGGTATCAAAGATGCGGGCATTGCAGACAAAGCGGTGATAATTTTCACGGCTGACCACGGCGGAATTAACAAAGATCATGGGTCTATTTCGATGCAGGAAATGCAAATACCATGGATTATTGCTGGCCCAGGTATCAAAACTAATCATGAAGTGACTGAAAGCATAATGACATTCGATACTGCTGCAACTATTGCCAAACTCTTTAAGTTAAAGCAACCGCAAGTATGGATTGGCAAACCCGTTATGGATGCCTTCAAATAAAATTCTCCTAAACATATTATTCAAGAGGTACGGTGAATGACAAGTATTGAATTTTGGAAATAAATATTGGTTTTCCAGTTAGTTGTTTTTACCATAAGTCAAACTTGTTTTACACAACTATTTCAATCGAAGTATTGGTGAGGTTGTTAGTGCTAAAGGAGAAAAGTTTTTTGCCGAAAAAGTAGCTATAGCTATTGGTAGGGGGTGAGATTTTAAAGCATTTTTTTCAAAAAGAAATATATCACAAAAAGCTGGCAGCTACTCTCAGAAGTATTTATGGGAACATGGGGCAATCTGCCATCGAAAAATAGAGAATCATCCTCTTCCAACAAAAGCGATTGTCCGTTAATTCTAGATTCTGTTTGGCCTTTTATTACATAAATAAACTCACAAGCGTCGGTGGTAAGCTCTTCACAGTACGAACCATTACCAAGGTCGAGCAGTACAAAATCAATGGTACTCGACGGAATATTACGCATCATAATACGCTTATAATTAAACCCTTTGACATTTTCTTTTTCGAAGGTGCTATAGTCTGCCTTGCGGTTTACCATGATAGTAGGCTCAAGAAGGCTGAGTCCTTTAAAGAACTCGCTCACTTCGATTTCCAGCGATTGGATGATACCAAACATTACTGAAAGAGAAGGAATCGTTCGTCCATTTTCAATTTGCGAAACCAAACCCTTGCTGACACCAGATTTGTCGGCCAGCTCTTGTAATGTCATTCTTTTATCTAGTCTTTTTTGCTTTATGCGGCGGCCAACCTCTAAAATAAAAAATCCTTCCATAAAGCAATATTACCAATTTTTTGACCATGTTTCTCAACTCGCTAAGTTAAAAATCTTCTAAGCAATACGTTGGTAAAGATTGACTTCTACTTATGACAAGTTTATTAAATTTATAAAAATCTCCATAGATTATTTATCTTTATTTTGTACGTTTGTACGAACATATAAAAATATGAACTTTCAGATAGACCATAATAGTAGATTGCCCTTGCATGTACAGGTAGAGGATTTGATTAGAAATTTACTTACCCTACCCGAATATGCCAAAGGTGCATTGTTGCCCAAAGAAATAGAATTGGCCAATCAGTTGGGGGTATCTCGAAGTACCATCAGGCAAGCTGCTAATAAGTTGGAGCATGAAGGTTTACTGAAACGTAAAAAAGGTGTTGGCACGACTGCAGCCCCACAAAAAGTACTAGAAACGTCGCTCGACCATTGGTATAGTTTTACCCAAGAAATGAAAGAGCGAGGAATTGTGGTAAACAACCTGTTTGTCAAAGCTGAATTTGTGCCTGCCAGTCCTAAAATTGCCTTATTTTTTAATATCAATGAAGGTCGTGAAGTACTTAAATTATCTAAGTTGAAAGGAACAGACAACGACCCTATTGTTTATTTTGAAAGCTATTTTCACCCACGCATTGGTTTGACAAAGGAAGAAGATTTTGAGATACCCTTGTACAGTATGCTCGAAGCTAAATATGGTGTAAAAGTGGTTCGTTCTAGCGAAAATATCAAAGCGATTTTGGCTTCTGAAATAGCACCCATGTTACATATTTCAAAAAATGAACCTGTTTTATACCGTGAAAGATACGTTTATGACCCAGGCAATCGCCCTATTGAGTTTAATGTGGGCTATTATCGTTCTGACAAATTCACGTATTCGATTGATATTAAAAAGTCTTCTTAAAAAAATTTATGTTTTAATATGTACGAACATTTGAACAATCAATACATTCTGTCAGCAGATATTGGAGGATCGCACATTACTGCGGCCTTGATTGATGCCTCGTCAAAAGTTTTATTTGATGCCAGTTTAAAAAGGTATCCGATACCTCAAAATGCTGATGAAGAGACAATTATAGCTACTTGGACAAATACCCTAAAAACAACAATAGCTAATATTCCTCAAGAAAACCTAAAAGGAATAACGTTGGCAATACCTGGGCCATTTGATTACGAAACGGGTATTTGTTGGATGAAAAACGTAAACAAGTATGAAGCCCTCTACGGACTGAATATTGCGAATATCCTTCGTGAAAAATTAGCCTTGTCGCCTAACTGTCCTATTCTTTTTGAAAATGATGCTACTTGTTTTGGTATTGGCGAAAGCCTATCACCTGAAACGACGCTTTATGAAACAGTTTTGGCAATTACTCTGGGAACTGGTCTGGGAAGTACTTTTATTGAAAACCAAGCCGTAGTAAAGCACAGTGAAAATATCCCTCAAAATGGCTATTTGTATAATGTCCCTTTTGCCGATGGCATTGCAGAAGATTACCTGTCGGCTCAATGGCTAATAAAGCGTTATACTCAACTTACTGGAAATGAATTTTCGGCGGTTTTGCCCATCGCAGAGCTTGCCTTAAACCAAGATAAGGTTGCCAAACAAGTTTTTGAGGAATATGGACAAAACCTAAAAGAAGTTCTAATGCCTTGGGTAGTCAAGTTTGGGGCAGAGTGTGTCATACTTGGTGGAAATATCTGTAAATCTGCTTCGCTCTTCATTACTCCACTCCAACAAGCACTAGCAATACATAAAATACCTCTTAAAATATCAGAATTTATGGAATTATCAGCAATTAGGGGTGCCGCCTCTTTGATGGACTCTCCGCCAAAACCTTGGAGAAAAAGTTCGCAAGCCCTTTTACCTCAAAGGGTAAGCCAACTCCAAATACCCGAAGATACTTACAATATGTATCCATTTCATAGGCTGGACGAGGGTAAAATTTTTCAAGGATACCAATCGCTTGCTCAATGGATGATGACTCAAGAATGTATCTGTATAGATGGATACATTGGTAATGACTGGCTCTATATTCAACAGATTTTAACTTCTTATTTTCAGGAAGCAGGTATTCATGTTGAATGGTTTAAAATGGCTGATTTTATTAAAAGCGAGGAAATAATCACACAAATAGTAAGTCCGTTTGTAGGTGAAAAAGACGCAGTTTGGGGTAAAAAAACCAACTTGTCTATGTCCGACTTTTTTGAAATAAAACAATCTAACTCACAGATTTTTGAGGAACAGAAAACAGATTTAACCATTGTAATTGGCACAGGCTCTGCTCTGTTTGGGAAGGGCAAAATAGTATATTTCGACCTTCCCAAAAACGAAATACAGTATCGAATGCGAGCAGGGCATATTACCAATTTGGGGAATCTAAAACCCGAAAACCCTGTGCAGATGTACAAACGCTTTTACTTTGTAGACTGGGTAGTTTGTAATTCACACAGACAAAGTATTACAGAAAGAATTGAAATTGTGGCAGATGGACAATGGCGATATGATATCACTTGGATGTTTTTTCAAGAATTACAAAAAGGCTTGAAACAACTGACTCAACAAGTTATCAGAGTAAGACCTTGGTTTGAAGCGGGTGCTTGGGGCGGCCAATGGATGAAAAACCATTTTGAACAAATCAATACGCAGGAAGTCAATTACGCATGGTCTTTTGAATTGATTGTACCCGAAAACGGTCTCGTATTTGAAAGCGACCAAAAGCTATTAGAAGTATCATTTGATTGGCTAATGGAACAGCAGTCTGAAGGTGTTTTAGGAAAAGATGCGGCTCGCTTTGGAACAGAATTTCCCATACGTTTTGATTTTCTGGATACATTCCAAGGAGGCAATTTATCTATTCAATGTCACCCGTCCTTGGCCTATATCCAAGAACATTTTGGGGAAACGATAACCCAAGATGAAACCTATTATATTTTGGATGCCAAACCCAACGCAAAAGTATTTTTAGGTTTTCAGGAAGATATTCAAGCAAATGAATTTAAAAATGTCCTTGAAGCTAGTGTCAAAAATAATATCCCAGTAGCTATCGAAAAGTATGTAAGGGCTTTTGACGCTAAAAAACATGATTTGTTTTTGATACCTAACGGAACAGTCCATAGTGCTGGAGCAAACAATATGGTATTGGAAATCAGTGCTACACCCTACATTTTTACCTTTAAAATGTACGATTGGTTACGCCTTGATTTAGCGGGTCTGCCTCGCCCTATCAATATTGAGCATGCTTTTAATAATTTAGATTTTTCCAGAAAAGGCGAGCGTGTTGAGCATGAATTAATCGCTAAAGAAACCATTCTTTCACAATTGAAGGATGGGCAAATCGTGCGTTTATCTACACACGAGCAACATTTTTATGCCATCAATAGGTTAGAATTTACCCGTCAAATTAGTCTTCCAACCAATCAACAATGTCATATTATGATGTTAGTAGAAGGCGAAGCAATTCTGTTAGAGACTGATACTGGTTATTCGGCGAAGTATCATTATGCCGAAACCATTGTTGTTCCTGCTGCTGTAAAGTATTATAAAATCACCAATTTGGGAAGTACCGAAGTAAAAGTAATTCAGGCTTTTATCAAATAACAACCTCTAAAATCTTTAAAACTATGGAAATTTATTCGACTCCCCATCATCATCGTTACTATGTTTTTTTGATATGCTTTATTGCAGCCATCGGAGGCTTTTTATTTGGTTTCGACACGGCTGTTATATCAGGAGCACTTCCTTTTGTAGTCAAACAATTTGATTTCGATGCCGTTATGGAAGGCTGGTTTGTAAGTTCGGCTATTTTTGGCTGTATCATTGGTGTGATTATTTCGGGGAAATTAAGCGATAAAATTGGACGCAAGATGGTAATGGTGATTTCGGCAGGGCTTTTCTTCCTTTCTGCTGTTGGGTCTATGTTTGCCATGAATACTTACGAACTCATTAGCTATCGTTTGATTGGTGGCATCGGTATTGGCGTAGCCTCTATGATTTGTCCTTTATATATTTCTGAAACAGCTCCTGCTCACTTTCGAGGTACAATGGTGGCACTGTACCAACTGGCGATTACCATTGGTATCTTAGCTGCTTATTTTTCTAATGCTTATTTACTGAAAATCGCCCAAACGAGCCATTTTACGGGTTGGTTACAATTTGTATTAGTTGACAACTGTTGGCGTGCTATGATTGGCATTGGTTTATTGCCAAGTCTATTATTTTGTACAGGCTTGGTACTTGTACCAGAGTCGCCTCGGTGGTTGATTCAACAAAATAAAATAGAAGCGGCAAAACATATTTTACAAAAGATAGATTTTGACAATGCTCAAAACGAAGTAAATCAAATACAACAATCGGCCACAAAACACAAAGGTATTTTAAAAGAGCTTTTTTCGCCAAGTTATCAACGACCTTTACTAATTGGTTTGACGTTACCATTTTTGAGTCAAGTTTCGGGTATCAACGCCGTGATATACTACGGGCCTTCTATTCTTGACAAGGCAGGTTTTACCCTTGGCGACGCATTTGGTGGACAAGTAACTATTGGTATTGTCAATGTACTTTTCACTTTCATTGCCATATTCAAGGTTGATAAATGGGGCCGAAAACCCTTGCTGGTTTGGGGTGTTTTATTGTCATTTTTAGCCTTATTGCTTATCGGCATACTTTTCTCTTTGAATTATACACAAGGCTACTGGATTTTGGGAGCTATTCTGGTCTTTATTGGCAGTTTTGCATTTTCGTTTGGCCCTGTATGTTTTATCATTATTAGCGAAATTTTTCCCACAAATATTCGTGCAGAGGCGGTTTCATTAGCCACATTGTCTTTATGGATAGGGAATTTTTTTGTGGGACAGCTCACGCCAATCATGTTAAAAAGTGAAGCATTAGGTCCATCAGTTACTTTTTGGATTTTTGCAGGAATGTGTTTGCCAGCTTTATGGCTAAGTATCAAACGTATTCCAGAAACCAAAGGCAAGACTTTAGAAGAAATAGAAAAATACTGGCAAACGACTAAATTTTAGTAGTAATCATGAAAAAAATAGGCATTTTACTAACAGCTCTTTTATATCTTCATTCGTCATTGGCACAAACTTCCCCTATCGACGAAGTAGAACCTCGTATTGGTACAGCACATTGTCGCTGGTTTCACTTTGCTCCTGGGGCTTTACCTTTCGGAATGGCCAAACCAGGCCCTTCAACCAATGGGCATTTGGGTAACAAAGACGGCTGGGAAGCTACGGGCTACGATTATCGAGATAATTCTATCGAAGGATTTCCCAATTTCCATGAGTTTCAGTTAGGTGGCATTGTTTTTATGCCCACTACAGGCAAACTGATTACTACGCCAGCCATAGCTACGAATAGTTTGGCAGGCTATCGGTCAACTTTTGAGCGTAGCACTGAAATTGCAAAACCGGGTTATTACAGTGTTTTATTAAAAGATTATAAGGTAAAAGCTGAGGTAACCGCTACCAAACGAGTTGCTTTTCATCGATATACATTTCCTGCGACTGATGCCGCCAATATTTTATTCGACATAGGCAACCGACAAGGCGAAAGTGGGCGTATAAAAGAAGCCAAAGTGTATATGACAGAAGATGGGCGTATAGAAGGGTACGTAGTTACTTTACCCGAATATATCCAAAAATATCAGCGTGGTGCCGATGCCAGAATGTACTTTTCGGCAGTATTGAGCAAAAAGCCCACAACCGTCGGGGTATTTAGAGGAAATGAGATTTTTCCAAATAAAACTTCAATAGAGGGTCTTGGGGCAGGCTTATACTTGCGATTTTCGACCAATGACCAAGAAGCTGTCACGATTAAAGCAGGCCTATCCTATACTTCTATCGAAAATGCTCGCCTGAACCTCCATGAAGAAGCCCAAAACCTTGATTTTGACCAAGCTCATCAACAAGCTTCCTTAGTTTGGAATGATTACTTAGGTAGAATCAACATTGAAGGAGGTTTGGCAAAAGACCGACAAAAATTCTATACAGGTCTTTATCACGCTCTTTTAGGAAGGGGTTTAGCAAGCGATGTCAATGGGGCATATCCTAAAAATGATGGTAGTATTGGACAAATAGCCCTAGATGCTCAAGGTAAACCACAGCATCAGCATTACAATACCGATGCCATTTGGGGAGCTTTCTGGAACTTGACCCAATTGTGGGCATTAGCGTACCCTGAATATTATGCTGATTATATCAAAAGTCAACTTTTGGTTTATGCAGATGCAGGTTGGCTTGGTGATGGTATTGCTTCGAGTAAATACGTGTCGGGAGTAGGTACAAACTTTGTGGGGTTAATCATTGCGGGAGCTTATATGTATGGTATTCGAGATTTTGACATAGAAAAAGGATATGCCGCAAGTCTCAAAAATGAGCTGTCGTATCAAAATAGACCTTTGGGGGCAGGAAAAGACGATGTTGAGCGATTTGTAAAATATGGCTATGTTGACCATATCGACGTTGATTCCCTCAATCGTGAACCTAGTTTTTCGGGTTCTCATACGCTTGAGTATTCTTTTAGTGCTTATGCCGTGGCACAATGGGCAAAGGCATTGGGTAAAAAGCAAGATTACCAACAGCTCATGGATTTGTCGAGAGGATGGGAAAATATATTTGATCCAAAAGCCAAGTTGGTACGTCCTAAACTGAAAAATGGAAAGTTTATTGATAATTTCAATCCTAGTCAGCCTTGGCGTGGGTTTCAGGAAGGAAACGCTTGGCAATATACTTTTTATGTGCCTCATCAACCAGATGCGTTGGTATCTAAAGTAGGTAAGTATCTATTTGCTAGTAGATTAGATAGTATTTTTAGTATTTCTCAAAAATCAATTTTCGGAGGCGGACAAACCATCGATGCTTTTGCAGGTTTGCAAGGACTTTATAATCATGGTAATCAGCCTTGTTTGCATATTCCTTGGTTATTTAATTATACTCATAAACCCGAACTTACTCAGAAATGGGTACGAGCCATTTGTAACGAATTTTATGGCAACGAGGGCGTTCATGGCTACGGATATGGTCAGGACGAAGACCAAGGGCAGTTGGGTGCGTGGTACGTATTGGGTGCTATGGGCTTGTTTGATGTACAAGGTGGAGCAGCCGAAAAACCTACAATGCAGCTTTCTACACCACTTTTTGAAAAAATTACTATTCGACTCAATCAACAGTATTATCAAGGCAAAACCTTTAGTATCGTAACAAAAAACCATCAGCCTGATAAAATTTATATCAAACAAGTAAAGTACAATGGAAAGCTTTTAAAACACCCTTCCTTGTTGTTTGAAGAAATTACCAAAGGTGGGGTGCTTGAATATTCTGTTTTTTAAACTCATCCAATTTTCAAATTTTTATCATATATTTTATGAAAAAGCTCCTTTTTATAGTATTCTTACAGCTCTGTGTGTTGTCTGTTTTTGCACAACACACCTCATCTGCTTTACTGACTCAAATCAAGAAAAATGAATATTTCCCTGAAGTAAAGGCCAAGGCTTTGGCAGTTATGAAAACAGGATTTAACGCTGGCGACGGTTATCGTGAAGTATGGATTCGTGATTACAATACCTTTATCGAACTCGCAGCAGCGGTTTATGACAAAGAGGTATTGAAAGAAAACCTTTTAGTTTTCTTTAGAATGCAAGGCGACGATGGTAATATTATCGACGGTTTTACGCCTGCTGAAAAAATTGCTAAAGGTGAAACAGATTTTTCATATTCAAAATTAGAACCTCGCTATGCTGGTCATAAAAACTCAGTTGAAACCGACCAAGAAACCTCGCTGGTTCAAGCCGTTTATAAGTACATTCAACTCACAGGAGATAAGTCTATTTTACAAGAAAAAATTGGCAACAAAACCGTTTTACAGCGATTGGAATGGTCGATGGATTTTCTTTTGAAAAAAAGATTTAATAAAAAATACGGACTCATTATTGGAGCAACTACCGCCGATTGGGGCGACGTACAGCCCGAAGCTGGATGGGGCGTAGATTTGGACAATAATACCCATTATGCCATTGATATTTATGACAATGCCATGTTTGTAATTGCACTCAACAACATGATTAAGTTGAATCCTGCTAAGGCTGCTCAGTGGAAAAAAATTAAAGATGGTATTGCTCAAAATTGCAGAAAGTACCTTTGGGACAGCAAAGCACAAAAATTCATTCCGCATATTTATTTGAATGGCTCGCCCTTTCCTGCTGATTTTAATGAAAACAATATTTACTATTTCGGAGGAACAGCCATTGCTATAGAAGCAGGTTTACTTAGTAAAGCCGAAATTAAAACTTCATTGAATGAAATGATTAGCAGGGTAAAACAAGCTGGAGCTCCTTCTATTGGACTTACATTGTATCCACCCTATCCTGCGGGATTTTTCATCAACAAAATTATGAATCCTGAATATAGCTATCAAAACGGCGGTGATTGGACATGGTTTGGCGGACGAATGATTCAGCAGCTAATCAAATATGGTTTTGTACAAGAAGCTTATGAACAAGTACAACCCATGTTGAAACGAGTAATTGATAACAAAGGATTTTATGAATGGTATTCGGTAGATAATAAACCACGTGGTTCGGGTACATTTCGAGGCGAGGCAGGTGTATTGTATGTCGCCATCGAGCAGTTTGAGAAGATAAAATAAGTTATTGCAATATTCATGAAAGGAGGCAAACCCAAGAAAGACAGGTGTGATAAACTTGCTCAATTGGGTTTTGTCTCCTTTTTAGGTATAACTCATCGTTTTTACTCTATCACCAACCAAGTATAGCCCTCGGCTGGAATTTTGACCTTTACTTGTATGCTGTAATCACGATTGAGTGTATATGTTTTGGCAACACCCTCTTTTTCTCGAACACGAGCTTGTTTGCTGAGTCCTGTGTAGTATAAAGGCAGAGTAATGGTTCTTTCGATGGTTTCGGCAGTGGGGTTGTATAACATAGCCAAGCCCTTTTGAGCTAAATGTGGAGCTACATGTAAAAGCCCATCCCAATCTCGGCCATCGGCACGCCTCAACTGAATCATATCGGCATTCAGAATATCCCGATATTTTTTGTACCAACTAATACTTTTTTGAACTACCGCTTTTGTAATATCGGTATCATACAATTGTGGCCCACGATAACAAGCTTGAACACCTGCACCATAATAAATCATCATTAATTGCTCGTAATCAGGCAAATGCTCGCTAAGTGGTTCTAGGATAGCATCAGCACCACCGCCTTGATATTGGGTAAGTGGTACAAATCCCCAGCTCATCGAAGCCGTTTTTTCTTGTGTCCCATCATGGATATTCTGACGATTTAGGATTCTTTGTTGCGAACGGCTCAAAGAGAAATTTACTTCACGATAACCCAATGCAATTTTGTGTGTGCCATCCAAAAAGTACCAATCAGGAGCATTGATATAAACCCCACGTTCGTTGAGCCAATGATACAATTCCTTTTGGATATTCATTTGTTTCCATTGCGAATCTGCCAAACCTTCATGCCCAGGATGTGTTGTAGAAGCACAAACATCGCCGGGATATGGGCCATCGTTTTCCCAAATATCAAAATGAGTTTCTTCAAAAAAACGCTTGATTTTGTCTCGATATGCCAAGCCCCATTTACTCCCAAAACATGGAGCATTTCCGAAAAAAGCGTGTCCCGTTTTGCCTGTTACGGGGTCAACTACGTCGTTTTCATCATCAATTCGTCTACTGCTAAACAATGAGTATCCTCCTATTTGTATGCCTTTGCTATGAGCCTTTTCTGCTATTTTTTTCCATCTATTGAGGTTTTCTTCGCTCATATCTTCCATGTTGAGGTGACTACCAAAACTCAGAATCAAAGCTTCATAGCCCGTTGCGGCACATTGTTCAATACATTTTAATACTTGTTCGTCATTTTTACTGACCAAGTGCATAAATATAGGATTTTGGGTAGTCCACGGAGCAATTGTTCGATACATTTTCCGAATCATCAAGCCCCTTCTTTGCCTATCATACGAATCCATCAGGAGTTCATGCGTGCGTACAGATTTCAAAGAACTGCCTTTCGTTATTTTGATATTAGCAACTTTTTCGGGATATATTTCTACCAAACAAGGCGTATCGTAATTATAATTTACCTGAGAAGTATAAGTGCTATCTGCCAACCAATGAGTGGTTTGGTCGCTAATATCGTAACGCATGGCATTATTGAAAGCGTAGTTGGTTTCCAGATAAATACCATGTTGTACTTTCATTTCAGAAACCTTACCCACAACAGCACTTTCTTCTTCCACAAGCCCCAATATTTCATTTACTAAACCATCTACGATAATTGTTGATGCACTATTATTGATTACTTCAACCCATTTGATTATCAGTGGAATACCGTCGTAGAGTTCATAATTTACTTGGATTTTGATACCCGCCAAATTGTTATCTTGGGCAATAAAATTCAAAATAAGTCGCTTGCCTGTTGGTTGCTGGCGGTTGGCTGTCCAAGTTGAAGCCTTCCAATTGATAAAAGGTTCGATAGGTTTTATTTCGGCAGATTGATAAACGAAATCGTTATTTCCTTTTTTTAAGTTTTTAAGCCACTCGGGTTTAAGATACGCATTTTCAGTTTGTCCATTCAATCCGCCAATATGATAGCTTTTACCATTTATTTTAACGCTACCTTCTGGCTTGATAGAACGAATAAGTTGTTGCTGACTAGCATGATTGAAGTAGTCGTAACAGCCTATATTTTCACCAATAAAAAAACTTCTTCTCAGAAGTCCATTGTATAAAACTACCTGATTGTCAGTTATTTTAATAGAAGATTTTTCTGAAATTGGTTTTACCAACCAGTCCTTTAATGGAGTAATATTTTGGGAAATTCCCCAATGACTTAGGGTAATAATAAAGATTAAATGGGCGAGGATACAACTTTTCTTCATGTTTTGAAAATTGGGATTTATGCTATAATTACTATACACTAAAGTGTGCTAATTGTACAGCACACTTTAGTGTATAGTAATTATTGTATTGTTACTACTCATCTCAGTATTTTCAATAGCTTTTTGGCAATCAATTGATACCCTTTGTCGGATGGATGTAGGCCGTCGTAGGTCATCGCCATAGCTTCAACAGGATAAGGGTTTTGGTCTTGTTCGGTACTGAAAGGAATATCAATAAAGGCTGGATAAGGGTAGTCTTTGTATTCGCCTGTTTGGAAATCTTTGACACGTTTAAAATGTACGAGTGTTTTGTGGCTCAATTTTTTTTCGTGGTATAAATCAAGGATTTGGCGTTTTTCTTTTTTAGCAATTTCCTTTATAGCTTCTGCAAATTGCTCTAGCATTTGCCCATTTTTGGCTTTGTACGAGCCATAAGCATTATTTTTGAAATTGCTAAAATATACAAAATCCACTCGTTGCATAGGAGTAATCAATACTACCTGAGCCTCGGGGTTGAGTGTTTTGAGATAATCTAAAATAATACGAAATGAACCATAGAAAGTTTTGTAACCAGTATTATTGTCATAATCTTCAATTGTTCCGATGGGTTTTCCTTGCCACCAGTCGTTTGTACCCAAAAAAACGGTGTAGATGTCAGCTTTTACGATTCCTAAAGTGGTTATTTTTTCAGCAATTTGGCAGGCTGTCCAGCCATTATGTCCTTGATTAACAAAACTCAGGTCGGGGCGTTGTTGCGTTACCAGCGTCATATAGCCTGTCGTAATACGATTACCTGTCTGGTCGGGGTGGTCGTTTAGGTAAGTGATAGAGTCGCCGAGAGCAACCCATTGTTTTTTTTCTGGAGTAAAAGCAAAAAGTATTGCTATCGTCAATACAAAAAAAGTAACTCTTAGCTTCATAGTTCTGTTATTGGTTAAGATAAATAACTCTATAGGCGATTGTTCATGGCCTATAGAGTATTGCAATAATTAGTAAAAAAGGCAGTTTGTCAGGTTAATGTTGAGGCTTCTAAACTAGTATTTATTTTTTCTTAAAGAAAGTTTTCTGTCAGATATTATGTGTCATAATTGGATAGGCAAAAGGTGTATTTTTAGTCCTAATTTGATAGGCGATAGCCCCACAAACTCTACACTCAATCATAGCCAGCAGGAACAACAAAATGGGATTCATTATAATCGTAAGAATAATAGCGAGCTTTGGCATTCCAGTATTTGTAGAGCTATAATTGCCCAAAGCATGATATTGGTTGCCTTGGTAGCTATTCCAGATAGCCATAAAATATTGATTGTAAGGGTTGTATCAAGATTTTTAAGATTATAGAAAATAGCTAGCTGATTCAAAAACTAAATCCAACCCTAATGCTAAGTCTATCAAAATTTTCGTAAGATTTTAGCCCTTTATCTGTTATCGAAGATTGTTGGTAACGGTATCCTATTCCCAGCAAGAAACTGGTATTTTCTTGAAATAAAAGTTTTATGCCCAAACCTGCGGCAAAAGTAGCCCCTCCTTGGTATTTGATAGTTGGTACATCGTTAGAAGTGGCGTTGATACTATAGCCGCCTTCTACAAAATAATAGGGAATTTTAGAGGTCTTTGTGTACAAATCACCTCGTAAGCTAAGTAAAATAGGGACAAATGTTTGTACAGCATACAAATCGGCCCCTACTCCTAGCCCCAAATACCATAAAGGACTAAATCGGTACCCGTTGGTAGTTTGGAAAGAAAAGGCCGATGTTGTAACGCCATTCGAGGCTCGGTTGCTCATGGCAAGTGGGCCAAGCTCAGTATAATTGACAAAGCCTTTTGATTTATACCGTAGATTGGGCAAGGCTAGTGTATCAATTGATAGTATTTCGGTACTTGGAAATACCCAAACAGAATGATCGACGGTTTGGAGTGAAATCGACTTGGTATCGTAATGGGTTATTTTACCAAGTATTTTGCTTCCGTTTTGTAAGTTTATTTGGTGTTGTGCCAACGACTGGCGTATACCAAGCATCAACATCAATGAAAGGTAGAGGGCGATTTGAATATATTTCATGATTATTTTTTATTGATCAAGCCATGTTTTGAACTCCACACTACGTTCTTTTGAAACATACGTTTCTGATTCAAAGGCGGGCTTTAATTGGATGAACAGTCGCCCGTTGGGAGATGTTTTTACTTTGGCGATAGCGTCTATTTTGGTAATAATTTTGCGGTTGAGGCGAAAGAAAAACTCAGGTTGTACATGTTGTTCGAGTTGTTCTAGGGTATAATCAATAATGTACTTTTTGCCATCATGACATACCAGATATACGATTTTATCATCAGCAAAAAAGTAGGCGATTTCATCTATTGTTTTGTACTGAAGTGAATCGCCGTATCTGACCAAAAATCTGGATTTATACTTTTTGTTACTTGCCTCTATACTCTGAATAATCCGCTGAATATCAGTTGTATCGAGTGCCTTGCGGTCATAGTGTAATTGGTGATATTTATTCAAAGCCTGGCTTAGTTCGTCAAAATCTAAGGGTTTTAATAAATAATCAATACTATTGATTTTAAAGGCTTGAATAGCGTATTGGTCGTAGGCTGTAGTAAAAATAACGGGGTTTTTTACCACATTTTTCTTGAATATTTCAAAGCTCGACCCATCAGATAGATGGATGTCGACCAACAATAAATCTGGCTCTTGGTTTTTACTGAGCCAAAGGGTAGCTTTTTCAACCGAATCAACCGTATCTAATACGGTAATGTTTTGGTCATATTCAAAGAGCAAGCTTTTGGCTCTTTGAGCAGAATGGTATTCATCTTCAATTATTAGAACTTTCATAGTGATGTTTCGGAGGGTAGTTTTAACATGGGTATTTTTACAATAAACTCATTGTCGGTTTTGATGATTTGTACATCAATAGAACTCAAATAGGCGTATCGCTGAACAATATTGGATAAGCCTGTATGAGTTGATTCTGAAGTATAAACAGCTTTGGGCTGTAAGTTGTTTGAAAGTATTAAATACGGGTTATCGGTATACAGCCGAATTGTTAGGGGTTTTTCGACAGACACAATGTTGTGCTTAATTGTATTTTCGAGAAGCATTTGTAAGGCCATAGGTACTATTTGCCAATTCAAATATCCTTCATCGACATGAAGTTCTACTTGTATTCCTTCTGGAAAACGTTTTTGTAATAAAAATAAATAGGATTGCGTAAAACCGAGTTCTTCCGAAATACTAATCAAT
Source organism: Flectobacillus major DSM 103 (assembly GCF_000427405.1). Taxonomy (NCBI): domain Bacteria; kingdom Pseudomonadati; phylum Bacteroidota; class Cytophagia; order Cytophagales; family Flectobacillaceae; genus Flectobacillus; species Flectobacillus major. Next base: position 74,162 of record NZ_ATXY01000003.1, on the reverse strand, counting down.
TCTTTGTCGTGGTTTTTAAGAACATACCGATAAACGTTTGAAAATTGTTTGACAAACTGTAACGAACTCGTTGTATCATAGCTAATTAGCGAACTTAAAACACTTAAATTATTGAATAAAAAATGCGGGTTAATTTGGTTACGAATAGCCTGTAATTGGGCTTGTACACCAATTTGGCGAAGCTGTTCGGCTTCTAAGGCAATTTTTTCGAGTTCGTGAACATAGAGATAAATGATATTGAGGATGTTCAGAAATAGGTTTATCCGAAAGGCAAACATTAAAAATAGTTTGAGTAACAAAATAAATGTCGGGCTTTGCCATGTGTCAGAAACATAGGCATAAGAAAAGCTTATGGCTATTGTTAAAGTAGCCGTAAGTAGAATACTCCCCACAAACCCCACTGCAAGCTTGTGCCATAATTTGTTATAAAACCGAAGTGACAAATAATGATATAATATGCGACTACCTTCCCAAATGCCAGCAATCAGTACAAGGAACAATACCAGTAAGGTAGGGCTACTAAGTGGAATGGGGTAATATGTCAGGGTTTCGGTGAGTAATGTATTTACAAACGAATACACCCCCAGAATGGTTATCCATAAAAAGCGATATGAATGAGCATAAAGGCTTTGCATATATCAAGAAACAATTAGTGTGTTTTTTGATTAACTTATTAATAATCAAGGGTGTATTTTCAGAATAGTAGGTTTTTTATTATCCAACAAATGCTTTTTGACTATAGCAAAGGGCTACAAACAAAAAAGCTCAGTAATTAGATAAGGTTTATGAAAAATATACTTTGCTATTCAATCAGTTAATCACTAAAAAAGGAAAGAGATAAATAAATAACTAAAAATGATGCCTTAGTGTTTTGAAAATACTAAAGCTCCCATCAATGTAAAATGAAATAGCGAATGGCAAATTACCCTTGAAGTATTATTTCTTTGATTGGTTATTACTCTTGAGCGAGTCTTCTGATAAAACAACACCCTTCTCTGGATCTTTTAACAAAATACTATTTTCGTCTAAAAGTCCTTTTATTCCCTCGTATGGAAGCATTTCAAGGTTTTCATTTTTCAATTGGAATGAACGAATATGCCCATCTGGCTCAATTAATTTAATGATTTTACAGCGACAAAGTGCATTTTCGGGTTCATTGATTACTTCTTTCACGGTCACTTTTTTGCCTAATTTGATATATATTTCTCGAATACCGATAATTTTATTTCGCTCGCCTATATCAAAATTCCAAGAAGCCGATATTACGCTTGCAAAGCTTTTGCCTTTTTCAAACTTTAATAAAGAATGTTTGGGTGATGGATTTTCAGGAGCATTCTTTACCCGAGAGTGAACAGATACCAACCAAGGTGACTCAAATTGCATAAAACCTTTGTGATTAAAATTTGAGCCGTAACGAATAAATGTAAAATAGCCATCTTTATAGCTGACATTCATGATATTGGATACTACCATGTGGTATCGGTCGGGGTCAAAACTACGGGCTTGCGGAGAACCCGTATAACAAAGCCAAATACCTTCCAAACTATCAATCTCTGCTTTTGAGGGTACGTACGGCACAATACTCAAATCTTCTTTCAGGGTTTCAAGTTTTTTCTTTTCTGTTAGCCAAAAATAACTACTCGTAGAAAACCCCACTATTAAAAATAGCAATAAGCCTTTTACAAAAAGAGGTAAATCACTTATACACCCCCAAACGCTGGTTTTATCCGCTTTTTGAATGCCTGATGTTGTAGCAGTATTTTCTTCGTCGTCAATCAATTCGGGGTCGGTAGGGTTTTCAGCAAAACCTTTACGCCCCATACCAAAGAGATAAATGTACGCCGAATCTACCAAAAACGGTCTCGGATTGGTAACAATCTGATTATAAAAAGCATCTTTGATTTGATTACCTGTAATGTCATACTTGCGAAAAGGATACTCTGATGGTCGATGAGTTTTTTCAGGAGCATAATCCTCGTGGCGAAGCTCCGCTGAAGTAAAGGGAAGTTGGTTACTTATTTCACTTAAAGCTTTGGCTACTTCTTCATAATTTTTTCGGTTTGAATTACGCACTACTTTCTGACCACTTTCTGTTTCAAATTTTTCAATGACTTTCCCTAATAAATAAGCTATTTCTTCTTTACCAGATTTTAATTCCATTTCGTCGGATGAGTATTTACAATACTCAGTATTTTGTGTAATTTATTGAATAATAGATAATTAAATATTTCCAGAAATGAAGATTAGATTTCTGGAATGTATTCATTCAGCCAAAACTAATGATAAGTTTCTTGCCTTTCATACATTTGAAGTAAAGCCACTTATTCATAGATGAATTGGTTGACGGTACAAATTGCTTGCAATTTAACCACTCAAATTCAAGAGAATAACAAGGACAATACTTTGCTAAGAAAGTATTGGCAAAATTCAGAACATAAAAATATAAATAATTAACCTTAAAAAAATGAAAAAAAACTGTCTTGTCTATTTAATTCTTTTCCAAATGATTTCATTGGGCGTATTTGCTAAAACCGACACGCTTGAAATCGCCTCAACAAAAATGAATAAGACTTACAAAGCTGCCGTTACACTGCCAAAGTCTTATGAAAACAGCCAAAAATCATTTCCAGTGCTTTATTTATTGCATGGAGGTATCGGACATTTTAATGATTGGCTTGCCAAAGCTCCAGACAAAAACCTTATCCAAAACCTAGCCGACCAGTATAATTTAGTGATTGTGATGCCCGAAGGTGAAGTATTTAGTTATTATATTGATAGCCCTGTTGATAAAAATAGTCAGTTTGAATCTTACATTGTAAAAGATGTAATTACCAAAATAGATAAAACTTATCGAACAATCGCTTCTAAAAATGGGCGAGTAATTACGGGGCTTTCGATGGGCGGTTATGGGGCTTTGTATTTATCAGGAAAATATCCTGAGCTTTTTGTGGCTGCTGGAAGTATGAGTGGCGCACTTAACCCCGATTTACAAGGTTGGAAATTACCTAAAGAAGCCACAGAAAACCTCAGAAAAGCTTTTGACGCTATCATTGGTTCGTACAATGCCGATCCAAAAGGCTATGAAGCCTATTCGGTAGTTGCGATGGCCGATAAAATGAAAACCAATGGCGTGAGTCTTATTTTTGACTGCGGAACAGATGATTTTTTGATTGAACCAAATCGTGAACTTCATCGCAGATTAGTGTTCAACAATACTCCTCACGATTATTCAGAAAGACCAGGCGGTCATGCTTGGCCATATTGGGAAAACTCTCTTTACTACCACCTGCTGTATTTTTCTAAAGTCCTTAAATCTGTCAATTCGGGCAAGTATTAAAATATCTTACCATGAAAAACTGTGCCTTTATTTTATGTGTCTTGGTCGGTTTAGTATTTGGGCAAAAAGCTCAAGCTGCCACCACAGATACTTTGGCGATACAAAGCTTGGCGATGAATAAAACGCTGAAAGTAGTGGTGATTACGCCACAAGGCTATCAACATTCGCAAAAAAATTACCCCGTCGTGTATTTACTGCACGGCGGAAGCGGAAATTATAAAAACTGGACAGAACTCACGCCCGATAAATCGCTTGTGGCGAGAATGTCCGATTTATTTGATGTCATTATCGTAATGCCCGACGGCGGACCTTCAAGTTATTATTTTGATAGCCCTTTGCTAAAAGAAAGCCAATACGAAACTTTTATTTCTAAAGAAGTAAGAGAAAAAGTAGATAAAGACTACCGAAGCATCAAAACCAGAGAAGGGCGAGTAATTACGGGCTTGTCGATGGGTGGACATGGGGCTGTGTATATTGCTACCAAACATCCCGACTTATACTGTGCTGCTGGAAGCATGAGTGGCGTAATGAATATCAACCCAAGTACGTGGAAAGTTCCTGCGGATTTTGCCAAAATTCGCATAGAGAATTTTAAAAAAATGATTGGTGAACGGGAAGAATCAGGGCCTTTTTATCCAGGATTTAATCTGATTACAATGACGGAGCAAATCAAAGCAGCCAAACTTCATTTGATTTTTGATTGTGGCGTAGATGATTTCCTGATTGAACCCAACCGTGAAATGCACAAACTCTTAATGGCAAACGGAACACCCCATGATTATACCGAAAGACCCGGAAAACATGATTGGCCTTATTGGGAAAATGCTTTGCCCTATCACTTTTTATTCTTCCAGAAAGTACTTCAAGCTAAAAAACCATAACATAAAATGCTGGCATTATTAGGGTTTTTAACCATACTCCTGTTCCTTGTATTGGTGATTTCAAGAAAATTATCAGTATTGTTATCGCTCATTATCATTCCAGTATTTTTTGCCATCATTGGCGGTTTTGAACCACAGGCAATTGGCGAAATGATTGTAACAGGTATCAAACAAGTAGCTCCAACGGGGATTCTGTTGATTTTTGCGGTTTTGTACTTTGCATTAATGATTGATGCAGGTCTTTTTGACCCCGTCATTGCTGGAATCATTCACTTGGCCAAAGGCGACCCACTGAAAATTACAATGGGAACGGCACTGCTCACCATGATTGTCCATTTGGACGGCGACGGCACAGCTACTTTTATGATTACTATTTCCGCTTTATTGCCAATTTATAAAAAATTGGGCATCAATCGGCTTATTCTGCCCTGTATTGTAGCTTTGAGTGCAGGCGTTATGCACTTAGTGCCGTGGTCTGGTACGATGGCAAGAGCCTTACAAGTCATGCAAACGGATGCTTCTGGCTTACTTGTTCCTGTACTTCCTTCTATGATTGTAGGTATTATTTGGGTGTTGGGAGTATCGTGGTGGTTAGGTAAAAAAGAACGTAAAAGGCTGGGAATCATTGCATTTGATTATAAACACGCCGACGAATTGACGAAAGCCCAAAAACTGACAAGAAGACCCAAACTCATTTTAGTAAATGCCCTGCTGACCATCTCCTTGATAGGCTGTTTGATTATGGCTTTATTGCCGCCATCGGCTTTGTTTATCATTGGATTTTCTGTGGCAATGCTTATTAATTACCCTTCTCAAACTGAGCAAAAAAGCCGATTACAAGAACACGCCGCCAATGTGTTTTTTGTATCGGTAATGATTTTTGCCGCAGGTGTTTTTTCGGGAATCCTGACAGGCACTAAAATGATTGACGCTATGGCTCAGGCATTGGTAACCCTTATTCCTGCCGAACACGCCACTTACCTTCCTGCTTTGGTTGGTGTAACAAGTATGCCCCTGAGTTTTGTCTTTACGCCAGACGCCTATTATTTCGGTGTTTTACCTGTGTTAAAAGAAGCTGCTATCCACTACGGAATCAATCCGATTGAAGTAGGAAGAGCAGCCATTTTAGGACAAATGACGGTGGGTTTCCCTTTAAGTCCGCTCACGGCTTCCACTTTTGTACTGGTTGGGCTTTCAGGAGTTGAATTATCCGACCACCAGAAATTTACTTTTAAGTGGGCTTTTATGACTACTTTTTTAATGACCTTGACAGCCATCATTACTGGTGCGATTCATTTATTATGAAAGAATTGAAAAAAATAAGAATTGGAGCAGGAGCAGGTTTTTCGGGCGACCGCCTCGAACCTGCCAAAATACTGGCACAGGATGGGGAAATAGATTATTTGGTGCTGGAATGCTTGGCTGAAAGAACAATTGCATTGGCTCAGAAAAGAAAAATGGTGGATGCTTCTAAAGGCTATGACCCACTGCTAGAAAGGCGAATGGAAATACTTTTACCCATTATTAAAGAAAAAGGTATAAAAGTACTGAGTAATATGGGGGCGGCTAATCCTTTGGCGGCGGCAAAAAAAATCACTGAAATTGCAGCAAAGAATAATATTAGTATCAAGGTGGCCGCTGTTGTTGGCGACGATGTGCTTTCACTAATTACAGGCAATGAAATTACCTTAGAATCAGGCAAACCATTAAGCAGTTTTGGCAAAATCATCTCTGCCAATGCGTATCTTGGGGCAGACAGTATTCTGCCAGCCATTGCTTCTGGTCCTGATATTATTATTACAGGACGAGTAGCAGACCCTTCGCTGGTAGTTGCTCCGCTGATGTATGAATTTGGTTGGTCGTATGATGAAACCGACCTCATCGGAAAAGCTACGGTAATTGGACATTTGATGGAATGTGCAGGACAAGTAACGGGCGGTTATTTTGCTGACGGAGTCAATAAAATAGTACCTGACTTAGCCATTTTGGGGCATCCGTTGGTAGATGTATCTCAAGACGGAACAGCAGTTATCAGTAAAGTAGAAAACACTGGCGGAATCATCAGCCTTGCCACCGTCAAAGAGCAACTTCTCTATGAAGTACTCAATCCTTTTGCCTATCTTACTCCTGATGTTTCAGCAGATTTTACCACCGTTTCACTCAAGCAAATTGCCCCAAATTGTGTACAAGTAAGTGGCGGTAGTGGCTCATCAAAACCCGAAAAATTAAAAGTTAGTGTTGGCTATCAGGCTGGATTTATGGGCGAAGGAGAAATTTTGTACGCAGGAGCATTTGCGATGGAAAGAGCAAAAATGGCAGGCGAAATAATCCGTTTACGTTTAGCAGAAGTATTCCAAGATGCTCTTAGAATTGATTATATCGGTCATAGTTCGGCTCATGCTGGCATCAATCAGAACGATTCTACCGCTTATGAAATTCGTTTGAGAGTTGCAGGAATGGCCAATTTACCAGAAACAGCGGCACTCATCGGCGAAGAAGTAGAAGCACTCTATACCAATGGGCCATCGGGCGGTGGTGGTGTCAGAAAATCCGTCAACGAAATCATTGGCATACAATCTATCCTGATGAGTCGCAATAGTATTAATCCCTCTTTCTCAATCTTTGAATCATGAAAACTAAATTATACCATATCGCCCACAGTCGTGCTGGCGATAAAGGCAATACCTTGATGTTGTCTTTGATTCCCTTCAAAGAAGAAGATTTTCCAAGTTTGGTAGCACAAGTAACAGTCCAAAAAGTAAAAGAGCATTTAAAAAGTATCATCAAAGGCAATATCATTCGTTATGAATTACCCAATATTTCATCCTTACTTTTTGTTTGTGAAGAAGCTTTGGGCGGTGGCGTAACAACCTCCTTAGCTATAGACCCACACGGAAAGACACTCAACTATGCTTTGCTCGAACTGGAAATTGAGGTATGAGGTTGTAAGTTGTATTCGTTGGGACGTAGAGGTTTGTGTTTGAGACAAAGAGCTATAAATAAAAAAGCTCACTTTGCTATTCAATCAAAATCACTAAAAAGAAAGAGAGAACTCGTTACAAATCTTACTTTGGTGTTTTTGAAAATAACAAAGCCCCCATCAACCATGATGGAGGCTCTTTATGAATGTTATTCTAAGGAAGTAATACTTTGTCAATTACATGTATTACACCATTGGTAGCTAATATATTAGCAGAAGTGATATTAGATGCACCACTCGAAGTACCATTCACTTTGGCACCACCCACTAAGTTAAACGTAAGTTTTGCACTGGCATTGGCTGTAGCTACCTCGCCACTTACATTGGGTAAATCTGTAGAAAATACCCTTCCAGGTACAACATGATATAACAAAACGTTGGTCAATAAAGTACGGTTGGCAGGGCTTAGCAAGGTTGCTTTTGGTACAGTTTTGTAAAGTTCAGTAAAAGCAGCGTTGGTTGGGGCAAATACCGTAAGGCCATTGGCTGAAGCCTGCGACAAAGCCGTTGCTACTGCTGGGTCGGCTGCTGTAACAAGACTAACCAACTCCGAGAAATTACTGTTTTCTGCGGCAATAGTTACCAGGTTTTTGGTAGGTGGTACAATCACGTTATCAATTACATGAACAACACCATTAGATGCCGTTACATCGGTTTGTACTACTTTAACAGTACCATTGATAAATACCCCATCGGTATTTTTAGAAATATAAATGGGACTATCGGTATTGAGAGTAGCCACTCTGCCCGATGTTACATCGGCCGCCATCACCTTACCCGAAACTACGTGGTTGGTAAGAATTTTGGTTAGGTCATCATTGCTGATTCCATCCAAACTCGTAATATTAGCCTTGGCAAAAGCAGCATTACTAGGAGCAAAAACGGTGAAAGGCCCACTTGCTTTCAAAGCACTTACTAAGTTGGCCTTAGTTAGAGCCGACACTAACGTACTAAATTGCGGATCTGCAATGGCAACATCTGTTACGTCTTTGGTCATAACAGTGTTGTTTTCGTCGTCGTTGCTGCAAGCAACAAGACCAAGAGCAACAAAACAAAAGAAGGCGAATCCTGTTTTTTTAAGAGATTTCATAAGCATTAAAGGTTTTTTGTTGATTTCTAAACACCTTTATAACTTTGGGTTTGGGCTATTGGATATACTTACTAGCGTGAAGCGTATAATTTGTAGCGTGAATAGCTGTTTTGTTGGAGTGAGTGATTGGTCATTGTATCCTTAAAAGTAATGAATAAGGAATCAAGCTTGAATAATTATCAGATTTTAAAGACTATTTACACAACTTATTGATTAGTTAGTACAAAAGTTTAAAAACCCAGTTATCTTGATTGGATAAAAAGTAACTTTAGAAGTTTATAACCTTTTCCTTTACCAATCTTATGAAAAAGAAAATAACCCTTTGGGCTATTACAATTATGCTCGTTAGTAGTGTCTTTTGTCTTAAAGCCCAGTCTGATGCTCCAAAAATATTGAAACACATAGTTACGATAACTTTCAAACAGGGAGCAACTTTGAAAGAAATCAAAGAAGTTGACCAATCTTTCAAAAACTTAGCCCTCAAAAGAAAAGAAGTAAAAGGCTATGAATGGGGAGTTGTGCCTATCAATCAACATAACAAAGAGATTAAGCATGTGTATGTATCCAGTTTTGTGTCTGAAAAAGAGTTGGCTCAATACGGTGCTTCGCCTGAGCATCAAAAACATATAAAACTAGGCGTTGCTATCATTAAAAGTGTTGACGCAGTAGACTTTTACACCGAAAAATAAGAATTGAATAAAAGTGTTTTGGGTGTCAACTATTGGTAAAACAGATTATTTATTGTGTTCTGAAAATTGATTTTTGAGGAAATACATTTAGGAGCTTTTTTCTTATTAGCTAGCGAATTTATTCACCAGCTAATAAGAAAAAACGTATTGAGGATATTAATGTATGTTCAAAAAAACAGATTCTAGGCATTGTTTTATTCTGACATAATATTGGTTTTAGCGTTTATGATACTATAATGTATTTTTCTCTGATTTTAAATTCTTCAATATCTATTAAAGTTTGGTATTTTCTGATTAAATCCTCGTCAAACTCATCGAGGTGATTGATTTTGTTGAGTAAAGTTCGCTGTTGTTCTAAGAGTTCAAGGTATATAAGTTGATTCTTTTTTAGTGCTAGGCCGTCGTAAGTATCTTTGGTTTCAATAGCTTGGCTCAAAACACCTAACTCGATGGTTAATCTTTCGTATAAATTTCTGACATGGCTATTTTGGAGACAATTTTTTCCATATTTTTTCTCCAAAAATTGTAGCGAGTTATTGGCCATTTTGTGCTGAATACTTACCTCCTGCTCTTGTTCGGGTACGGCTTTATCGATCAGCTTTAATTTCTTGATAAGCAAAGGAAGCGTTAGCCCCTGAAAAACCAAGGTGACAAGAATAACAACAAAGGTGATAAAAAGAATAATATTGCGACTTGGAAAAGCCTGACCTTCTTGCACAAATAGCGGAATAGAAAGAGCTGAAGCTAGCGACACTACGCCACGCATACCTGCCCAACCATGTATCAATGGGAGTTTCCAACCAGGGTTGGGGTCGGCTACAGTAATAAATCTACTCATAAAACGGGTAAAAAGTGATGCTCCCAAAGAACACACCAGTCGGGTAATAATAAGAACCAAGGAAATAATCAAGCTGTATCCAATGGCTTGTTCTAAACTAATACTGCCAAACTGCTGCACTACCGCAGGTAACTGAAGCCCTATAAGCAAGAAAACCAAGCCGTTGAGTACAAACACAAAATTGGTCCAAACATTTACACTCTGAACCCGACTAATATAAGTAAGCATTATTTGGCGTTTGCTCGATAAAAAAAGCCCACCACTCACTACTGCCAATACACCCGAAAAGTGAAAATGTTCGGCCACATTATACATGCAATAAGGTGTCACAAAAGTAAGGACTACCTCTATACTAGGCGTGGTAGGCATCCATCTATGAATAGCATAAAAAATTAAGCCCACCACCAAGCCAATCAATATACCCATAACAATTACCCCAAAAAAGCTATTGGCTGCTTCCTGAATATGAAATTGTCCTGTAATAATGGCCGCCAGTGCAAAGCGAAAAACTATCAATGATGAGGCATCGTTGAGTAGGCTTTCGCCTTCGGCAATACTTACTAGCGATTTGGGTACTTTTACCTGACGCATAATAGTGGTTGCCGATACCGCATCGGGTGGCGAAATAATACCTCCAAGCAAAAAACCAAGAGCCAACGTAAAATCGGGAATAATGGCTTGTGCTACCAGTGCTATAACACATGATGTAATAATAACTACAGGAAAAGCAAAGCTTGTGATAGCTCGTCGCCATTTCCAAAATTCTTTCCATGAAACCTGCCACGCAGCTTCGTAGAGCAAAGGAGGTAGAAAAATAAAAAAAACTAATTCGGGGTCAATCGTAATATTGGCAAACCGATTAACCAAACTGAGAACCAGCCCTCCCAACACCAAAACAATAGGATATGCTATGCGTAGTTTGTTGGCTAGCATCACCAATGCCAAAATGATCAAAATGAGATATACGTATTCGATAAATAAACTTTGCATAAAATAAGGGTTCGTTTTTCTTATACTAGGAATTAGATAGGTAGTTACTTGAACTACAATTCAGAGATTGAGGTATACCTCGATGGGTATTTTGTAGAATACAACAAATTAGGGTATTAAGGTTGTATTTACAAAGCTTAAATCAATTTACTTTAATAAATATTGGACTATACACAACAAATTTGATAGTGAGAAAGGCTAAAAGTGATAGGGAGATATGTGTATAAAAATGACTTTTGATAAATTAAAATGCCCATTACATGAAATAATTATTTCTTATGTGGTCTGTGATAAATTAAATAAAAAACTTTATATATTTATATAAATATCTATGCGTACTTTTTGAATAATACCCTATTACAATTTTATAATTAACTACAACTTTAATAACATGCTTTGGAAAATTTGTCAACGCCTAAATTACTTAGATAAACTTATCAAACAAAAAGCTACAGGAACTCCTAAAGAGCTTGCCCAAAAATTGGGTATCACTGAACGAGCATGGTATAAATTCCGTGATGAATTAGTCAATGATTTGCACCTCCCTATTGACTACTGCCCATATACCCGAAGTTATGTTTATACCGAAGAGGGATCTTTTGAAATAGGCTTCCGTAAACTCTCCAAACAAGAAACCGCTAATTTGAATGGTGGTAGAACATCCTCGGTAATTTATTTTAGAAATTTTTTTTCACTGAACTTTTAATTCAGTGAGAGTTTCGTTTTTGCAGGAAAATCGAATCAATGAAAACGGCATTTTTCAGTATGCTCCCTGCGTGGGGGCATTTAAACCCAACTATAAAATTAGCCCAATGCTTACAGAAATTAGGCTATCGCTGTGTTTTTGCCTCAACGCCTGAATTTAGAGAGGTCATCATCAAAAATGGCTTTGAGTTAGTATTATCTCAAAGTAAACCTTTTGGGCTTGGTTTAGAGGATATGCAATATGAAAATACCAGTAGCCCCTATTTGGAAAGTCTATTGGATAGATTTCAAGATTTGAGTTATAATGAACGCAAGAAAGATTATGAGAAATGGTTAAACAAATATCAGCCTGACCTAATTTTGGTTGATTCTTTTTATAGCACAGACTTTATTCTAATAGAATCACTCATTAGACAAAGTGTCATTAAATTAGTTTTTGTCCAAACTATGCTTTCGCCTTATAATGACGGTTTTACACCACCTTTGAATACTTTTATTTTGCCTGATAATGCCAATAAAGTAAAGATAGCATGGCAAAAAATGAAGATAAAACGTGCCTTATCACAAAGCTTTGATTTGATTCGTTTTTTAGGGTTGAGTAATTCATTACTTATCAAACGAAAATTCAAGCAGAATCATATTTTAAAAAAATATGCTATCATTGATGATAAAGTATTTCATGTAGGGTTTCAAAGTATTGAAGAATGGGTTTTAGCACCTCAGGAAATAGAATTTTTGGGCAAACCAAAAAATACTAATCAGCACTATTTAGGCTTAATGACCGACACCCAAAAACAAATACTTCCTGATAATTTACAAAATTTTGTAAACAACGCTAAAAGCCAAAATAAAAAGATTATTTACGCATCATTAGGTACTTTACATAATGTACATACGAAGGGTAAATCAGCACATTTTTTCGAGAAATTATGCTCTATTTTTGAAAAAGATAACAATTGTTATTTGATATTATCCGTTGGGAAAGAATTAAAAAACAACCTCAAAACAGCCTCAAAACATATAAAAATTTTAGAAACCGTACCACAAAGAGGCTTATTAAAAGAAGTGAATGTTTTTATAACGCATGGAGGTTTAAATTCTGTTTTGGAAAGTGCCTACGCTGGCGTACCAATGTTGCTTGTACCACTTAATAATAAATGGGATCAGAATGGCAATACTGCACGAGTAGTTTATCATGGTTTGGGTATAAAGGCAAAGCTAAAGGATAGTAAGAAAGCCATTGAGAACACGATTAATGAGTTATTAAACAACCCCATTTATCAACAGAAAACACAAATATTCAGTGAAGTATTATATGAGAAATATAGTAATGAAAGTTTTTTAGAAGATTTTTTCTCCACTGAACTTTTAGTTCAGTAGCATCCTGTAAGTTTACGATACCTTGTGATATTGCAAGGCTATTCTTAAAAAATAGTAATTATGAAAAAATTAGAGACATTGAACATTGAGCATTTACATGGAGGAAGTGATAGGTGCAGTTTAGTAATGGGAATGGTTGTGGGTTCTGCAGGTATTATTCTGGCAAATTCTTGGAATCCAATAGGTTGGGCTTTGGGAGGAGTTGTTGGAACTGTCGGTTTAGCTGGTGCGTATTTTTGTAAATAATATAACAATTGAAAATCATGAAAAAAATAGAAAATCTTGAAAGAATCAATGGTGGGGGATGGGGGTGCTTTTTTGCTGGTCTTGGATGCGGTGCAGCCGTTGGTGCTACAATTGCAGTTGGCTGGACTCCAGCGGTTATAATCCCTGGCTTGCGGGCTGTCGCAGCTTGCGGTGCCGCAGTCTATGTTTGCGGATAATTTTACTATGCTGAGGTTGTATAGGAGATTAAATTAAATAATTTTCCCAAAATCATTTAATTTTTACGCTGAAGTATAAAATTTGATAATATAGGATTCTAAGTAAATATATTTAGAATAAAATATTTAAGCGAAAAATATTTCGACTTTCTGTATAATCTCAGCATAAACTTATGAAACTCAGAATTAAACTAAACATGTTATTTCGGAGCTTAAAAAAAAGCAATGTGTCTTACGTTGATATATATTAAAAAAACACTCAAATACTTTTGTTCATTCTTTTTTCTTTTTCAATGTTTTCAAAATCAATTTAAAACAATTCACATAAATACTGTCATACCATGTTACTCAAAATTTTAAACATCATAGCATTGATATTCTCTATTATACTCATACTAACAATCATGGGCTTCTTGAAATTTCCAAAAGAATTTGTTATTGTATTTATATTGATTTCAGTAATACCTTCATTTTATACCTTAATACAACTATTAAATGGAAATATAAAAAAATGAATTATATGTGTATATGAAAAATTTATTTGCAGTACTCAAAAAAAATATAACTCCCCGATATTCAATGATTTATTTACGTACTCTTAAAAATAGATATATATACATTGGTTTAATTATTTATTCATGGATGTTAACATTTGCGATAAATTTTTTTTTACTTTCTAATACACTCTATTATAACTCTTTATCTGAACAGTTAACTATTGAAAAAATTGAAAATATTATTGAACAGTCTCATAAATGGGCATGGATATCATACTTATGTCTGGCTTTTATTTATTTAATTAAATTTACACTTGTTACCCTTATTTTACAAACAGGCTTCTTTTTCTTTGACCGTAAAGTAGGTTTTTCAATACTATTTAAAGCAGTCATGCTGGCAGAAATTCCTTTTTTGGTTGTTCCTGTTATTAAACTATTTTGGTTTTTATTTATCCAAACGCACTATACTTTAAACGATTTACAATATTTTTTTCCTCTTTCAGCTTTACAATTATTTGATGTCAAAAGTCTGTCTACTTGGCAAATATATCCACTTCAATTATTCAACGTTTTTGAATTGATTTACTGGGTATTGTTGGCTTACTGGCTCAAAAAACTCCTTAATATTTCTCTCAATAAAAGTATGGAAGTGGTGGCTTCTAGTTATGGTACTGGGCTTTTGCTTTGGGTAGTATTCATAACATTTCTGAGCATAAATATAGCCCCCTAACAGAAACGTTTGATCGCCCCGAGGGGGAATATTTAAGTACGTTTTTTTTAAATACATATACCATAGAATGAATTTCTACCTTATGAAAAAACTATTATTATTTGGTCTGATATTATCCATTTTGTCAATAATGACTTATTTTGGCTATCAATCTTATCAAAAAATTAAGGCTAAAAATGAATTTGTAGAGCAAATAAAACGCCAACCTTCGCCTTCAACTTTTCAATGGATAGGAGAAAAACCAAGCATAAATGAGTTTTCAACGATTGTACTTTTCTTCCACCCAGAATGTCAGCATTGCCAATATGAAGCAAAAACTATTACGGAAAAACAAAAAGAATTTGTGGGTGTAAATTTATGGTGGATTTCTTTTGCGGATAGTTCCTCAATCAAAACATTTGGTAAAAAATATGCCTTAGAAACACATCCCCACTCATATTTAGCATATCTCGAAGCTGAAAAAGTAACCCAAGTATTTGGCTCAATTTCAATACCTCATATTTTTATTTATGACCATGAATATACATTACAAAAGGAATTTAAAGGTGAAACAAAAGTGGAAGCACTCTTGAAATATGTCAAAACTAAACAAAAGCGATAAATTATATAAAAGTTAATTCAGGTTCTCATCTTTCTTATTGGTGTGGATTTTACCCTTCTTTTTGCCTAAATTTATGAAAAATAATTTTTCTACAAACTCATCTTATATAATCAAAAGATTTGTGCTTCAACAAGACGAATCCGATTGTGGCGTAGCTTGTCTTTTATCCATTATTCACTATCACGGAGGCGAAAGTAGCCTTGAACGCTTGCGTGAATCAAGTGGTACGAGTATTCAAGGGACAAGCCTTTTAGGTCTACAACAATCAGCCAATAGTCTGAATTTTCAAGCAGAGGCATTTGAAGTAGATGACCTTGGGGTTTTCAAAAAAGAAGCGACTTTTCCTTGTATTCTGCACGTTGTAATTGATGAAAAATTAGAACATTATGTGGTTTGCTTTGAGGCATTAGCCAATGGGGATTTTATTATTGGCGACCCAGCCAGAGGCATTGAAACATGGAGCGAAGAAGAATTATTATATCGTTGGAAAACAAGGGCAGTTTTGATTTTGAATCCTACAGAATCCTTTGAGAAAGTCCCCCAAAATAATCATAAAAAAATTGTATGGTTCAAAGATTTATTACGAGAAGATGCTCCTATGCTTTCAATTGCCGTAGTCTTAGGGATTGTTTTAGCAGCTTTGGGTATGACTACTGCTATCTTTAGTCAGAAATTATTAGATGAAATTCTACCCAAACACCAAATCCAACGTTTATGGTTAGGGATGGGCTTATTGTGTATTTTATTATTGGCAAGGGCAGGGTTGAGTTATTTGAGAGGTTTCTTTTTACTTCGTCAAAGTAGAGATTTTAATAATCGTTTGATGGATGATTTTTATGATAAACTCTTACGTCTTCCCAAGTCATTTTTTGATACTCGCAAAACGGGTGAAATCGTCGCAAGACTCAACGATACCCGCCGAATCCAACACGTTATTAGTTATCTCACAGGCAATGTTGTGATAGATGTATTGGTTCTATTAGTTTCAGCAGTTTACATTTTCAATTATTCCATAACGGTTGGTTTGCTGTCTTTGTTGAGTTTGCCATTATTTGGCTTTTTGATATGGAAATACAATGATGGAATCATCAAACATCAAAAAGACGTAATGAGTCAATATGCTAGTACGGAAAGCCATTTTGTGGATGCAATCACAGGGATTTCTGTCATTAAGGCAGTGAATAAAGAATCATTGTTTGGGCAAATTGGAAAGGTTTATTATCAATTTTTTCAACAAAAAGTTTATGACTTAGGTACATTAGGCAATCGCTACGGACTTTGGAATGAGGTTTTAAATACACTATTAATTACTGTTATTTTATCTGTTTCGTCATTTGCAGTGCTACATAAAGATATCAAAATTGGTGAAATGATGGCAATAATCTCCATTGCATCGGGTATGATTGGGTCAGTTGGGAGACTGACAACAACGAATATACAACTCCAAGAAGCCAAAGTTGCTTTTGAAAGAATGTATGAATTTGCGAGTATTAAACCGGAAAATAATAAAGAAAAGAAGTGGAATATTACAAAGTTGAAATATGTTAATTCTTTAAAAATCAATAACTTATCTTTTCGTTTTGTAGGGAGAAGTCAATTGCTAAAAAACGTTTCACTTTCGGTTGGTAAAGGCAAAATGGTCGTATTATTAGGGGAAGTGGGTTCTGGAAAAAGTATATTATTACAGATTCTACAAAAATTTCAGAATTATGAAGCGGGCGAAATAATTATCAATGATAATTTACCATTCAATGATATAGCCCCAGATGTTTGGCGTGGAAAGATAGGCGTTGTTCCGCAAGATGTTAAGATTTTCAATGGAACATTAATTGATAACATCATATTAGGCGATGTAATAACCGAAGGAGAAAAAGCCGTAGAGTTTTGTAAATCAATTGGTTTAGATACAATATTTGACAATTTTCCACAAAACTATTTAACAATCGTAGGTGAAGAAGGTATCAATCTTTCAGGAGGGCAAAAACAATTAGTCGCTTTGGCAAGAGCTTTATATAGTCAGCCAAGTATATTATTACTTGATGAAGCCACTTCTGCAATGGATGGTCAAACAGAACAATTTGTGCTTGATTTACTCAGAAAATTGAAATCTGAAATAGGGATTTTAATGGTTACTCACCGTAATAGTATCGCCGAGAAAGCAGATAATGTTTTTATTTTAGAAAAGGGTATTACATATGAGATGAACATTGTTAATACTCAGATTAGTTACACTTGATAAATGAGAATACATTGTTTTTGGGGATAGTTCTTGAAAAGTATTGATAGAAAAAACTAAGTATCTGAAATATTATATTTTGTGGTTTCGAATTATAGAAACCAATTCTTAGTATTAAAAAATTAGAAAATATCCTTGACATTGTCAATAATGGCTTTACCTCAGTATGGAATCAGTGAGTTTGATGCCATGACTGTTTAAAGTAGAATGCTTCAACATCAGAATTATATGAGAATTTAAAGCTATTAGGACATTCATATTTAGAAAGCTTAAGTCTATAATGGGGTTTCACGGGTATTTTTAATTAGCTATGATCAGGTATAAGTATTTAAAATAAATCGATATTATTAAATGTGTCTATTATTATAATTTTATGGAGAGAACAGTGACATTCAGATGGCATAAACGTAAATACTGTCATCCCATGCTACTCAAAATTTTAAACATCATAGCATTGATATTCTCTATTATACTCATACTAACAATCATGGGTTTCTTAACGTTTCCAAAAGAATTAGTTATTGTATTTATATTAATTTCAGTAATACCTTCATTTTATACCTTAATACAATTATTAAATAGAGATATAAAAAAATGAATTATAGGTGTATATGAAAAACTTATTTGCAACATTCAAACAACTATAATCCACATATATTCATTGATATTAACATTTGTGATAAATCTCTTTTACTTTCTAATACGCTCTATTATAGTTTTTATCTGAATAGTTAATAGTAGAAAAAAGGGATAATATTATTGAACAGTCTCATCAATGGGCATGAATATCATACTTATGTCTGGCTTTTATTTAATTAAATTTTTCTTGTTACTCTTGTTCTACAAACAGGCTTCTTTTTCTTTGACCGTAAAGTAGTTTTTTCAATACTATTTAAAGCAGTCATGCTGGCAGAAATTCCTTTTTTGGTTGCTTGCCTACAAATATATCCACTTCAATTATTCAACGTTTTTGAATTGATTTACTGGGTATTGTTGGCTTACTGGCTCAAAAAACTCCTTAATATTTCCCTCAATAAAAGTATGGAAGTGGTGGTTACAAACCTGTGGATTTTTCCATTGCTTCGGTGTAGCGACTGCCCACAATTTTGACCTGTGTCGAAGCTCTTTCTATTTCTTGTAGTTCAGCAGGCGTAAATTGAATAGTGGCTGCACCATTATTTTCTGTCAAGCGATGTACTTTAGTTGTTCCTGGAATAGGCACAATCCAAGGTTTTTGAGCCAACACCCAAGCCAAGGCTATTTGTGCATTTGTTGCGTTTTTTTCTAGTGCAAATCGCTCGATAATAGCTAAAAGAGCCTTGTTGGCATTGCGAGCCTCTTCGGTGTATCGTGGCAATACATTGCGAATATCGCCGTCGGCAAACTGTGTATTAACATCAATTTTTCCTGTCAAAAAGCCTTTTCCCAGAGGGCTATAAGCCACCAATCCAATTTTTAATGCTTCGATAGTAGGAAGAATCTCTTTTTCGTGTTGGCGTGTCCAGAGCGAGTATTCACTTTGCAAAGCTACAACAGGTTGTATAGCATGAGCTTTACGAATGGTATTTGCTCCTGCTTCTGAAAGCCCAAAGTGTTTTACTTTCCCTTCCTGAATAAGGTCTTTTACTGCCCCTGCCACGTCTTCAATGGGTACGTTGGGGTCTACTCGGTGCTGATAAAACAAGTCGATAACCTCTACATTTAGCCTTTTTAGGGATTCTTCAGCTACTTGTTTGATATGCTCAGGGCGGCTGTTTACACCAATATATTTGTTTTGTACACGGTCGATTTCAAATCCAAATTTTGTAGCAATCACAACCTCATCTTTGAAAGGAGCTAAGGCTTCGCCCAATAACTTTTCGTTAGTAAAAGGGCCATATACTTCGGCGGTATCAAAAAAAGTAACTCCCTGCTCTACTGCCGAGCGAATTACTTTTATCATATCATCTTTGTCGCCTGCTGGGCCGTAGCCAAAGCTCATTCCCATACAACCTAATCCTATAGCTGATACTTCTAGGCTATTGCCTAATTTACGCTTTTCCATGTTTATAACGATAATTAAATATGATAATTCACTTACAAAAATCAAATACTTCTAAATTTTGAAGGACTCACGGTTGTATGCTTCTTAAAGAAATTATTAAAATGTGTAACTTCTGTAAATCCTAAAGCATCGGCAATTTCTGCAATATTCCAATTGCTATGTTTTAGCAATACTTTCGATTCTTGCAAAATCCTTTCCGCAATGAGCTGAGAGGTGGTTTTTTGAGTGATTTCTTTTACAGCTTTATTGAGGTGATTGACATGAATATTGAGCTGGTTGGCAAAATCAGAGGCTGCCCTAATACCAATGGTTGGATGGCTTTCATCGATAGGGAATTGGCGTTCAAGCAGTTCCAAAAACAAAGTAGCTATTCGTTGTGAAGCATTGATATGCTGCTTGTCGAATTGAGCAGAGGGCTGCATTTTCATGGCAAAGTGTAGTAACTCAAAAACAAGGTTGCGAAGCACATCATATTTATGAATATAATCGGAGTTAATTTCTTCAAAAATTCGCTCATAAATATGGGTAATTGCTATTACTTGTTGGTCGTTGAGTTCAAAAATATGAATACCATTAGGCTGAAAAACTTGATACTGAGACAAATTACCAAACTGATGAAAAAAATGCTGATTAAAAATACAAAAGAATCCTTCTCGGATATTGTCTAAATGTTCCCATTTGTAAGGAATATGAGGGTTTGAAAAGGAAAGGGCTTGTTTTTGAACTTCCATGACCTTATCGGCATAGTGAACTTTACTATGGCCTTTTACCAGCATAATTTTATAGAAATCTCGCCTCTTATAAGGAATAGGTTGCGGTTTATTCTTAGTAAAAGGGTCTAAGCGAAATACATTAAAATGCCCAATTTCGCCTCGAATATTATCGGGTATCCAATCGAATTTTTTCTGGTAGAAGTCGGCAAGAGTTTCTGCTTTTTCCATAGTTGCTCAACAAATAGGATTGAAGGCTATTTCTAGCTTTTTTATAAAGAATAGCGTATTTTATTTCTCGCAAAAGTAGAAGAATAACCGACGTATTTTGAACAAAAATCAAACTATTACTTACGAAAATCAAATAATTACTAATCAATCAACTTGGAAGATAGGGCGGATAGCTGAGAGGCTATTTTTTGTAGATAAATAGAACAATGGCATTTAAGGGAAGTATTGGCTGTAATTGCCAGATACATCAAAACATGCTTTGGACTAGAGAAAATATGCTGAAATAGTTTTGGTGAGCGAAACCCTAAGAAATACAGCGTTTTAGCTTGTTTTTCAACAATAAATTTTTGTAATGAGTTTTCCTATTAGCTAGCCAACAGGTATGCTAACCAATAGGAAAATCTCAAAAAGTAAAATAGCTATTATCTGTGGGTTAAATATGGAGCTTCACAGAGAAAAATGGTAAAAACTCGTGAAGTACTCCATGTCATAAAATATACCCTAATCAGACCTTTGATGAGTTTTGACCAACTATTTATTAATTTTTCCTTCGAGCATTTTGATAAAATACCCTCCTACTACCGAACGTGCCTGAAAACCCACTTGTTTGCTAGTAGTAGTTTCGTGCCAGTCTGTCAATGGGACTCTCGATGGTGTTTCATTGGCAAATTTCCAAATAGGCTTAATCAATGCCTCAAAATCTTGCTGGTTGTCGGCCATAGTAGCTGTCCAAACAATCCAGTCTGACTTTGTATAGGTTTTTCTTGAATCAAGCGGTAATCCGTAGGTTTGTTGTTGGGTCAAATAATAATCTATTTCTTTTTTCATAACCGAAGCAGGAAATAGATTCAATCCCAAAAGTTTGTCCCATACAAGATTATATTTCTGAGACCAAGTATCTTTTTTATCGAAAGTCAAGGCATAATGAGAACCTGCTTGTGCCATCTCTTGCCATTTGTTGGCGTATTCTTTGGCAATTTGGCTGTATTTTGTAGCGGTTTGGGTATCGCCCATCAAGGCTGCCATTTTGCCATAGCTTGCTATAGCCACAATAGCCTTAGCCGAAAGGTTGATATTGCGAGCCAAATGCCCCGCAAAGTCGTCGGTACACAGTTGATTGGCTGGGTCAAAGCCATTTTCTACAAGGTATTTTACCCAAGTAGTAAGGGTTGGCCAGTGTTTTTTTGCAAAATCAGCATTACCATCTTTCTGACAAACGGCAGCCGCCAAAATCACCATATTGCCACACTCTTCTACGGGCATATCTTCGCCATAGGTTTGTCCATTGGCCAAAGGGTACGTTCCTACGTCATGAGCAGCAAAAGGTTTTCCCCACTTGCCCGATTCTGAATACTCAAAAATAAACTCTAAGAGTCCTTTCATCAGGGTATTGTTGTACAACAAAAACATCGGAGCAGATGGATAGGTAACATCTACAGTACCTATAGAGCCATTGGAAAAGTTTTCTTTTGAAAAGAACAAAAGCGTACCATCGCCACGGTCAACGGCTTTGTGTGCTGCAATTGCCTGACGATAAGCTAATTCACACAAGTTGGCATATTCTTTTCCTCCTGCTTTTTGGGCATCTTGATATAGTTGTGTGTCAAATTGAGCCGTTTTATTCATCAGTCTAGTATAGTTGTTTTCGGCTTCATCCAACATTTTTTGAACAGTCATCGACGGGTTTCTTCGCCACCAAGCACGAAGATTTTTACCAAAATACTGTACCGAATAAATATCGTCATAAGCCAAAATTAAGTGTTTTTGTGAGGCTTTAGTACCGACATTGCCCAAATTAAGGGTACTTTTCATGACTCTGTCGTTGCTATTACCTACTGCCAGTGTAACTTCTTTGCCTGCCAAATAGGCATACCCCCAGTCGATACGGAGGTCATCGCCTTTCTTTCCCAAAATTTTCTGGCTTTTAGACCCTGCCGACACCAATTGTAGACCTTTTGGGGTATTGGCTTGTACTTGGGTAATTACCTCCTGAGTAGGCATATTTACGGCTAGGTCGGCCGATACCTCAAACTTTACCTTTACGCTGTGCGAGCGGTTATCTTGTGATTTTGCTTCAAAAGTAATATACGAAGCAGGACGTGCTAATACCTCTAGTTCGTCCATCAACAAGGGCGATGTAAATATCACTTTTAGCTCGACTCCGTTAGCCAAAAAAGTATAATGCGTATTGGTTGCTTTGACCGATACTTGTGTTTGTTGAGCGTTTGCTATGGTATTTTTAGCAGGAATTTCTTCTACCATTCCTACGTCGATATAGCCACCACCTTGGGGATTTTTACAGTGTACCGCAAGGGTATTGAGGCCTTTTTTTAGAGATTTTTGAGCTTCTGGAGAAAGTTTGTAGCTTTCGTATCCAGCAATATAGCATGGGCCACAACTGTAAGCTAATACGCCGTTGAGGTAAACATCTACGTCGTCGTCGTTGCTGACTTGTAGACGGATATTTTCGGGAGAAAAATTACTGAGTGTAATCGTACGACGATACCAAATATCTTTGGTTTTCCAAGCTGTATTTGGGCGTATGGGGTTACTACCTGCCCCGTCGCCAAACGGTGCTTTGCCAATAGCCCATTGGCTATCGTCAAACTGCTCTTTTTCCCAACCAGTACTAGGGGTATTGAAGGTATACTTGGCCGAGTATTCTTTCTCTAAAGCTGTTGGAATTAAGGTTTTATATTGGATTTGTGGCATTCCTAAAAACTGAAATGCTTTGCCGTCGACCTCAACAATACCCTGTAAAGAATGGTTTTTGCCTGTCCAGTGGCGTGTTACCGATTGATTAGCTTGGTCTGAAAACGACCAAATACTAAAGTATGGGTCGTTGGTAATCAATGGATAGGCTGGTGGACGTAATTGTTGTGCTTGTGCTGATATGGCAAAAAGACTACAAAATGCCATGATTATTTTTTTCATACGAGACAAAGAGTATTGATATGGATGAGATTCTTTTTGTATTTATTAAGTGTTTGATAATCAGTGATTAATTAGCTTTTCAAGATACCTTTGTTGGCTGAGTTACTCAGGTATTCGTTTATTAATCAACTTGGTATAGCCTTTCTTAGATGACTATACCAAGAAATATAGTAAAGTCAATAAATTTTGCTTTTCATAGTAATAGCGTCGAGAGTACATGGGAACTAAAAGATTAAGAACTACACGCTTTTGGGTACATAGCATTGTCAATGTTTTTCTGTTTGGAAAAATCTATAGAGGATATTTGTGCAATAAACCCCTCAAAATCCTTTCATATTAAAAATCCAGAGATTTGAAATCTAGCTATTTCTTGATAATTAATTACTTATTCTAATAGGCTTTTGTAATTCAGCACTTCTATTACCCTGAAAACTGTAGACAACGTCATTTACGAATGGGTAAAATTATTGCTAACCAACAGTAGGAATATATTGAAGAAAATTGGGTATAAATTATTTTGTAACTTATTGTAAATGAGTGGTCTATTTTTGTTTCGTAATTACTGAGGTACAGCTAATTTTGTAATTGTACTAACAGGTGTGCCAAAATTAGGCATACCGTTTTTGTCCCAAGTAAATTTTTGAGCTCTTGGCGAACGATGCCCCCCACAGCCTTGTCCTGCTTCTGGATTGGCATGGTACAAAATCCAGTCTTCTTTACCATTAGGGGATTTAAAAAAGGAATTATGCCCGGGAGCAAACACCTTATTTTCAGTAGATTGCTTGAATACAGGCTTGGGCGATTTTTTCCAACTGGTAGGCTTCATCAAATCTGCCGAAGCATTGGCAGTAAGCATTCCTAAAGCGTAAAAGTCTGTCCAGCAGCCACTTGCTGAGTAAATAATGAATATTTTATTGCCATGTTTCAAAAACTGAGGGCCTTCATTGACATTTACGTGTGGTGGGTTGTTGGCATCGTGCAAGTCGCCATGCTTTTCCCAGTCAAAATCCGACCCTGAGAGTTTAACTCTTTCACTAGCAATTGTCCAAGGATTAGACATTTTAGCAATATAAATATTTTGTTGCTCGTTGATGTCGCCTTCCCAACCCGACCAAATCATATATAGCTGTTTGTTATGCTCAAAAACATCACCATCAATAGCCCATTTATCATTTTTGTCAGCAACTTTCCCTTTGAATACCCATTCACCCTGCATAGGGTCGGGCGAGGCATTTTCTATGACATACATTCTGTGGTTTTCGTTTTTGCCATCGTCAGCCGCAAAATACATATACCATTTGCCTTGAATATAGTGTATTTCAGGAGCCCAAATATTCTTAGCGTATGGCGTTCCTTGTGGTGGAGTCCAGATGGTTTTGCTTGGAGCAGCCTTTAAATCAGCTAGATTTTGGGTTTTCCATAGCATCAATCTATTGCCAACAGTATGGGTATAGTAGTAATAGCCATCTTTAAAAAAACTGTAAGGGTCTGCTCCTGCTGGTAATAATGGATTGGTTAATTGTTGGGCAATACTGGTATAACTCAAAAGCAAGAGAGCAATAAATAATATCGGTTGTTTGAACATGGTATCTTTCAGATTGAGTGTTTTAGCGAATGAATAGGCAAGTGAATTGCAATTTAGCGGGTTGGTCATCAGTATTACGAGTAGCTTTGCCCCTTTAGACTTACAATAATCTGTTATGAAAACATAACTCGTACGTAATTATTTCGCCTCAACACGCATCACTTGTCATCCCTCCTACTTATTGTTATCTATTGAAGCATTTTACGAATCAAGTTTACTTCTTCGATATTGTAGGGTGTACCGTCGCTTCTAAAAATGTCATGAAACCAAACAGGTGGCTCGGCTGTATATTGTTTCGTCCAGCTATCCCAAGGATAAATCGTTTGTGTTTTACCTTCTACAAAACCCCAGTTCATCATGGCTACATGGTGCTTTTGAGCTACAGGCAACGAGCTTCTGAAGGTGCTTCCGTTGGGGCGAGCCATATATTCTGTACATAACAATGGTTTGCCATAGCGTTCAAGCTGTGTGATTTTTTGTTCGAGGACTTCAGCTTTGTCATAATTATGAAAAGAAATAACATCTGATTGCTCTAATTGCAGTTTTTCAATGGCTTTTAACTTGCTATCGCTCGACCAGTCGCCTGCCCAAATACCCGAAGTGATAGGTTGGATAGGATTTGCCGAACGTGTCCATACAAAAACGTCGGCTAACAAACGAGTTACAATTTCAACTTTGTTTTTTAATTCTACTTTTTCATAAGAAGCCCCCGTTAGGTTATCGGGTTCGTTCCAGACATCCCAGCCCAAAATACGTTCGTCGTGGGCAAAATGCCCAACAGTACCTTTTACGTATTGTTCTAATCGTGGAAATTGTGTAGAATCTTGTAAAGTTTTGTAGCCGGGGCTTTGTACCCATCCCGAATTATGTACAAACGGTTTGGGGCTGCGTTGTTTGCCCAATAGAGGAAAAGGGTCCCAGCATGAGTCAAACAAAACGAATAGCGGCTTGATATGATGACGTTCGGCAATCTGAAGGAAAGTATCCATTCTTTTCAAAAAGCCTACCGAGTCTTGTTGATATAGTAAATCATGCAAAAATACACGCATAGTATTCATTCCTAGCGACTCGGCTAGCCCAAGTTCTTTGTTGATATTGAGGGTATCGAAGCTGTCGGCTTGCCACATTTCTAGTTGGTTGATGGCTGTTTTAGGAATATAATTAGCCCCAACAAGCCAGCTCTGTTTTTGGTACCATTGGTTGGCCTCTTCTTTCGACCATATTTGGCGAATTTTCTGAGGTTTTTGGCAAGCTACTAAGCCCATAGCCATCAATAAGATGCTTAGGTAGAGATACGTTTTTTTCATTATAAAAAATGTCTTTAAAATACTTTTATAAAAATATTCTTATAAATAATAGAACAAAGTAAATAGTAATTCTTTGATTGTTTTGTTCAATTATTAGTCAAAACGTCTCAAAAAGGTAGAATTTGTATCAAAATAGGCTATTGGGGCGAATTTTGTGTACATGATGATGGTCAAAACAACCACCAAACATTGGTGGTTGAGTATGGAGTATAAAGAAAAAAGGTAGCCTTATCGACTACCTTTTTTGCATCACCTTCAAATTCATTAACCAGTAGAATGGTGTATTTTACTTTCATTTTCGTAAAAACAAAGTCCATAAAAGTGCATAAAACTTGCAGTACATTATGGCTTAATAACCAGGGTTTTGTTTGTACAAACCATTGGTAAAAGTAATTTCTGCTTGTGGTATAGGCAGATATTCGTCTCTACCTGCCGTAAATTTGGCTGTTGCCAAGTAAGTTCTTTTGGTTTTTTCGACATTGATATAGGCATTCAGTGTTGGCTCGGCAATACCCCAACGTACCAAATCAAAGAAACGAGCTCCTTCTGTAGCAAACTCCAAGCGACGTTCCCACTGTAAAGCCTTTCTGGCAAAGTCTTGTGTCCAGCCTGTGCTACCATATTCATTTACTAGGTATTTCGAGGCAAAAGTACCATCCGCTTTTTTTAATCGACCTGTACTTTCAGAAGCTCTTTTTCTGATTTGGTTAATCAGAGGCAAAGCCTTTTCGGGCTGTCCAAGTTCTATATAAGCTTCGGCCTGAATCAACAAAATATCATCATAGCGAAGAATATCGTAGTTTTTGGCTGTTCCCATAAAGGGGCCTAATTTAAAATACGAACCACTTGTGGCTAATTGTTGAAAGCGCATCGAGTGGAAATTGCCATATACCCCAGCATCACGCACCCAGCTATTACTAAAAGGTTTAGTGTTGTCGTATTTGTAAGGGTGGCCGTCTATTCCGACAGTGTGGTCAAGGCGTGGGTCTACAGTAGCGGTATTCAAATCTATGTTTCCGTTGTTGAAAGTAGCAAATTTGGGTAAGCCATTTTCGTCGGTAGCATGAGCATTTACCAAGTTTTGGCTTGGGGCATGAAAACCACAACAGCCATATTGAGGGGCACCATGAGGGTAATTGAGGCCATCTTCAAAACTCAAACGGCCTGCAGTTGTACCATCGTTGATAGTAAATTGAATAGCAAAAATAGATTCGGGACCATTTTCTGTTTCGGGTAAAAAGTTATCGGCAATATCTTTGCTCAAACTATATTTACCAGACGAAATAACGGCCTGAGTAAGATTCACTACCTCTTGCAACCTTGTTTTGTTGATATTGATTACTTTATGGTTGGCATCTTGCTCATAAGCTTGGTACAATTTTAGTTTGGCCAAATATGCCTGAGCTGCTACTTTGTTGGCTCTTCCTATTTCGGCCTGATTTACGGGGAGATTATCTACTGCAAATTGAAAATCAGCCGCAATTTTATTCCACGATTCGTCATTAGAAAGGGTATTTGATACCTTTAAAATTTCTTCTTCGGTGGCTGTTTCGTCAAAAATAGGAATGTTTTTATACAAAAGCTTCATCGTAAAATAACTATGAGCCCGCAGAAAACGCAATTCGGCCAAGCGAGTTTTCTTATTAGGAAAATTGGCTTCTGAAAGGGTATTTACAGCACGCAAAGCCACATTACATCTTGAAATAGATTTGAAAAGGTTTTGCCAAGTACGTGTTACAAACGAGCCCATAGTAGGAGTTACTAAGTTGTAGTGCTCAAGGGCATCTACTTCGCCAACGTCGCCAGTACCGCCACCGCCTTTGTAGGCATCGTCCGAGCGAACACTTCCATACGCCCAATTGCTATAAATAGGGCCAATCATATCGCCATTGCCAATGGCTGCATAAGCGGCAGTTACTAGGCCATCAATGGCCGTTGGTGAAGTTAGGTCTGAGGAAGACAATACACCTGTAGGGGTATAATCGAGTGCCTCTTTGCAAGAATCTAATGTTAATAATCCTGCAACTAGCATGAGTGAAAATATCTTATGTTTCATTTTTTTAGAATCGAAGTTGGAAAAGTTAATTCAATGGCTTGTTATGTACCTGCGACCAGTTTTTGTGGATTGCCTAAAAAGATGCGTTTATACCAAACGTAAAAGTTTTTGGAATCGGAACAGGGTCTAGATCGATACGCTCAGGGTCGGGGCTTTGGTAGCTACTGCTTTTGAGCCAAAATAAGTTTTCGGCCATGGCAAAAACACGAATTCGCGAGAATACCGCCTTTGGCTGAATCGTATAGCCTAATTGAATATTACGCATTTTGAAATACGAGGTATTTACAATAAAATAGTCGGAAGTACGGCCTTCGTTGTTGTTATCTTTTAGTGTTAGGGCTGGTACTCTTGTATTTGGATTTTGTGGAGTCCATCCATTAAATACCCCAGGGCCTACATTTTCTCTACCTTTCATGAGGTTGTTGAACAAGGTATATACATCAAAGCCTGTTCTGCCCGCTACGCCCGAACCAAATAAGGCCAAGTCCCATTTTTTGTACGACACATCTATTCTTAAACCATACTCAAGAGCAGGAAGGGTTGTACCCAACCAAGTTCTATCAAGGTCATCTATTTTACCATCGTTGTTGGTATCAACATAGCGGATTCGGCCTGGCCCTGCTCCTACCTGAGTGGGTGCAGCATCTACTTCGGCTTGCGATTGGAAAAGGCCATTGGTTTTGTAACCAAAAATATCAAATTGCGAATGCCCTATAATGGTATTGATGAGGTTTCCTGCATAGGCTGGACGAACATTTTCTGGCAATTCAGTGATTTTGTCTCTAAAATGAGCAAAGTTGGCTGTTACATTATATTTGAGCCCATTGTCAGTATCGCCATGATAGCCCAGTACCAATTCCCAACCTTTATTGGATTTTGAAGCACCATTTACGGCTTTTGATTGTCCTTCACCTAGTGCCGATGCTACTGGAGGTGTAATCAAAATACCAGTGGTATTGCGGGTAAAGTAGTCGAATGAACCAAAGATTTTGTTATTCAAAAAAGCAAAGTCTACCCCTGCATTGATTTCTTCGGTACTTTCCCATTTTAGGGCTGAGTTGGCAGCTTGTGTTTGTACAAAACCCGACGGTAATGTACCTGTATTAGCTCCTGACAGTGAATAAGCTGTACCTATATTCATGTATTGCTCCCAAAAACCACCTCCCAACTGTGCTTGTGTAGTACCATATCGGGTATCGAATAGCCCAAAACGTGCTAAGTCACCAATTTGCTGGTTTCCTACTCGGCCTACCCCAACTCTTGCTTTTAATTCAGAGAACACTTTGCTGTCTTTCATAAAATTTTCTCGGTCGAGTTTCCAACCAAACGAAGCTGCTGGAAATATACCATATTGGTTATCGGCACCAAATCTTGACGAACCATCACGGCGAATCGTAAGAGCCGCCAAATATTTGTCAGAAAGGTTGTAATCAACCCTAGCAAATTGTGAATACAAGCGGTGTCCTGTAGAACCACCCGAAACAGTGGTATTACCTGTACCTGCATTAAGGGTAAAATAATCTTCTGTTTGAAGAGCGTAGCCTTCTTTTTTGGTGGTTTGAAAATCTAAATCTGTTTTTATATACTCTGTTCCTACCAAAAACTTAAAGTGATGAATATCGCTCAAATCCCAGTTATATCGAAGGGTATTTGACCAAGTTACGCTCAAAAAATGGTTTTGATCAAACTGTAAGCTGTTGGTGGTACGGTTGAAAGCTCCTTCCGAGAAAGTCGGTGTAATGACTTTGTTTAAAAATCGTGCATCGTCGGCACCAATATTGGTTTTGAAAAACAAGTTTTTGATAGGTTGTACTTCAATAAATACGTTTCCAAAAGTACTCAAGCGATTGGCATTGTTCCATTTTGCCAAATCTTGCATGTGCAAAGGGTTATTTCTGTCTGAATACCCAGCACCCGACGCACCAGCATACGTAATGCCATCTTTTTGGTAAACTGGAATTGTTGGAGCTAATGTTACAGCCAAAAAGGTTGTTGTAGCACCCCCCAAATCTCTAGCGGTTAGGGTTTCGTCAGAATTGGCTACCCTTAAACTAAGGCCAATTTTGAGCTTGTCGTCAAATGCACGTGTAATGGCATTGATGCTTCCGCTCAAACGCTCGTAGCCAGTAAAACGCAACATCCCTGTATTTTTGAGTTGTCCAAAGTTTACCTCAATTGACGAAGTTTTGTTACCTGTCGAAATCGTAAAATCATTGCGGGTTACAATACCTGTTTTGTACATAACATCTTGCCAATTGGTATCGCCTACAGGAGTGTTAGGGTCGCCACCAACAAAGGGCTTTACCGAAATACCATTGAGTACAGGATTGCTAAAGTTTTTGTTCCAGTCAAAATTATAGATTTCGCCATAGCCTGCTGCTGGGTCTTGCCCGTCGTTGATAGATGCTTGCCAAAGGGCTTTTCCCCTGTCTACAGCATTGAGCATTTTCAAACGCATAGATTTTTCTGACTGAATCGACACACTGCTATTGTACTGAAATTCTATTTTTCCGTTGGTATTCCCGCCATTTTTGGTGGTAACAATAATTACCCCATTCGATGCACGAGCACCATAAATAGATTCGGCCGAAGCGTCTTTCAATACTTGTACCGACTCAATATTGGATGGGCTAATATTTTGAAATACTTCAGGACGAGTAGTTGGAATACCGTCGATAATATAGAGTGGGTCGTTGTTGCCCAAAGTATTAGCTCCACGAATCAAAATACGGCTATTTGAGCCATTAGGCGAGCCGTCCTTTTCGATGTACAAGCCAGCAACACGCCCTTGCAAGGACTGCATCGGGTTGCCCGAACTAATATTTTTGAGGGGTTTCATATCTACTACCGCTACCGACCCCGTCAAATCTTGTTTACGAGAAGAGGTATAACCTACTACTACTACCTCGCTCAATTCTTTTCCAGCTTTTAGGGCTATTACAATATTACTTTGTCCTGCTATAGGTACTTCTTGGGTAGTATATCCTACAAAAGATACCGTCAATGAAGTAGCATTTTCGGGTAAATTGAGCGAAAACGTACCTTCGGAATTGGTGGTTGCCCCTTTCGACGTACCAGTAATCTGTACGTTTGCCCCAATTAGTAATTCATTTGTTTCGGCAGCTACAACCTTGCCTGTAATGGTTCGTTGCTGTGCAAAGGTTACTTGCACAGTGGCAAGCAAGGCACAGGTGAGCATGAATAATAAAGTTTTTCTCATTATTTTTGGATATTAGGTTAAAAATGGTTTTTAATTGGTACTTTTTATTTGTGTGGCGATTCGGTTGAATCGACGGGTATTGGTATGATTGGGAGTTAATAGACAAAATTGTTGTAGCTGTTGACAAATGGCCATCATAATAGTTATTATAATGTGATTAAACCTCCGTAGTAGTTGGTTCGATACGAAGGTATGTGTGTATGAGAAAGTAAGTATAATTAGATTCATAGTTGAACTTTTAGAAGTTTTCGATGAATCAAAATTATCTTATAACGAGAGGAATGAATGTAAGTATTCTTTCAAAGAATATTGATATTGATACAGGTGTGTAAATATTTGCTAATCAGAGTGTTGTGTGTTTTTTATTGAGGTAACAAAAGTTGAATATTCAACTTTTGTTACCTATTTATCAGTAATGATACATCACGAATTTCGCCACTCAGAAGGCGTTTGATGAGTCTTTTGTTTGAAGAAGGTAGTGAAGTAACTAGGGTTATTAAAACCAGTTTCGTAAGCTATTTCTGCAATAGTTTTATCGGATTCTTTTAAAAGGGCTTTAGCTTTTAGTAGCTTAAAATCGGCTATATAATCGGTAACATTTTTATTGGTTAGTGCCGATATTTTTCTAAACAATTGTACCCTCGACATACCCAATTCCTTACTGAGTTTTTCGACAGACAAAGAGCTATCTTTGATATTTTTTTCAATTAATAATTCAAATTCTACCAAAAATTTACGCTCATTTTTTTGTATTTGGCTGGGATTGGTTATTTCACTCGAAAAACGACGACGCATTCTGTCACGATTTTCGAGTAATCCTTTGATTTTTTCTTCTAATAATTGTTGATTAAAAGGCTTAGCAATATAGGCATCCGCTCCTGCTTTTGTACCTTCAATTTGGCTTTCCATCTGGCCTTTGGCGGTCAGCAAAATTACAGGAATATGCGAAGTACGAAAATCATTTTTAATTTTTTGGGTTAACGAAAATCCATCCATTTCTGGTAACATTACATCGCTGATTATTAGGTCGGGAATATTTTTGAGAATTTCTTCCCAGCCTTTTTCGGCTGTTTCTACCGCTACGGTGTTGTACGAATTTTCTAGTTTTTTCCGTAAAAACAAATTCAAATCTTGGTTATCTTCTATCAAAACAACGGTGTTGTCGTGCAATTGAAGGGTTTCGGTATCAGCTACCACTTTTGGTTCTAGTACCTCACGCAAATAGGGTTTTTCAACAACCTTTTCGGTGGCCTCAGCATTAGGGCTAGGATTAATGATGGGCAAAATGATTTTGAAAGTTGTGCCTTTTCCTTTCTGTGAATCTACTTCTATTTCTCCTTGATGTAGGCAGACAAACTCGCGAGATAAAGCCAAGCCTAAACCCGTACCCAAAGAAATATTTTGGTTGCCTCGGTAAAACAAATCAAAGGCTCGGTCTTTTTCTTCTTTGCTCATACCAATACCATTATCGGAAATGAGAATTTCTATTTTCTCTATATTTTTCAGTAATGAAATATGAATAGAACCTCCTTCGGGGGTATATTTGAAGGCATTAGAAATAATATTGAAAAAAACCTTATCAAGCTTTTCGGCATCAAACCAAAAAGGTAGTGTTTTGAATGGACAAATAAACTGTAAATCAATATGTTGTGTTTTAGCTTTTAGGTTGAAATCGGTAACGATTTCTTTGACAAAAGCAATCAAGTCACGTTGTTGAAGCTCTAATTCCATTTTGCCAGCGTCTACTTTTCTGAGTTCTAGTAGCTGATCAACCAGTCGAAGCAGCCGATTGGCATTTTTATAAATTAACTGAAATGCCTGACGGGTTTCTTTGACATCGCCCGATTTACGGTGTAAAATATCTTCGGTGGGTGTTAGAATAAGGCTCAGGGGTGTCCTAAATTCGTGTGAGATATAGGAATAAAAACGAAGTTTGTCTTCGGTGGCTTGTTTGGCCAACTGCGAAATCCGTTCTATTTCATTTTTTTGAGCCAGAATAGCGTGGTTTTGCTGTTCTAGTATAAGGTTTGATTTTTGTTTTTCTCTTAATAAATAGAATAATACGCCTCCTAAAGAAAGTACCATCAACAAGAAAAAAAGGGTAAGGTATAGGGTATTTCGCTGAAAGGAAAAGATACGAGTTAAGTCCTGAATTTTAGTGACTTGTCGCTTAATATCTTCTTGTTGTTCTTTGATTTTTTGGTGCTGAGCCAGCATAATACTGACATTTTTGGCATCAATTACGGTACTAAATAGCTCATTTTCTTTATGATAAGGCTGTTTTTTCAAAATTTTCATAGCAATTTGGATGGCCTCTTCTCCGCCACTCGGATACAAAATGGTAGCATTTATTTTACCTTTTTGTACCAAATCAAGTCCAAGGTCTTCGCCGACACTTCCATCAACACCAATAATTTTGATTTTCTTTTCTAGTCCTAATTCTTTACAGATTTTGTAGCAGTGGTTGGCACTTCGGTCGTTGTGAAGAAAAATTAAATCAACAGATGTTGGCTTCTTTTTCAGGTAGTCTTTTAGTACAGCCCCCCACTGTTCTTGCGACCAATTTCTGTTATAATACTCATCAATGTGTAAGCCAGTATGTTGGTTGATAGCATGCAGAAACCCTGCGTGTCTATCAATAGAAGGAGTACTTGTGGGGCCAAAGCCAATCTCTAAAATATGCCCTTTTCCATTGAGTAATATATTGGCATATTCGCCTGCATTTTTACCCACCAAATAATTGCTAGCCCCCACAAAAGCCGTAAACTGGCTAGAATAGATGCGTCTGTCTACTACTATTACAGGAATACCTTGCTGAAAAGCTTTTTCAATAACAGGTTGTAATATAAGGCTTTCGTTGGGCGAAACGATTATTAAATCTACTTTTTGAGCAATAAAATTCTCTATATCATTGATTTGTGTTTGGTTGTTCCATCGAGCATCTTTGAGGATCATCGACGACTCTGGATAAAAACTCAACTCTCGATTCATACTTTCTACCATTTCTACTCGCCAGCGGTCGTCCATACCACATTGCGAAAACCCGATAGTAAAGGCTGGCTCACTTTTACGATGACAAGCGTTGAGCCATACCAAAACAAATATGGATATTAATATTTGAAAGATTCTTTTCATGAGTTTGTCTTTGTATAATGTATCAAACATGCCATAGTTGCCGAGGCTTTATAAAGCGAAAAAGATAAATTGCTACCGCAAATTATCTTAAAGTTATGGAGCAAAATAAAAATATGCTTGATTCTTGAATATTTTATAACACAGAGTAGCACTAGGTTTTTACGGTATTGTACCAATTTTTTACTTTGGCTTGGTACAATACCGTGTATGTCTAGTATAATGCAGTATTATTAGAAGAAGTATTTTGAAAAATGAATAAGCTAATAAGTTGTTATTGAATTTTTGCCAACCAACTGAGTACTTCTTGATGACGATTGAAATACCTTTTTTCATGGAAAAACAAAACTTGGTGAAGCTGTTTCACAGATGTTATTTCCATGTACTTTTTAGTGACCATATTTTCAGTTCCTTTATGGCAATTGTAGTGCCGTCGGTTTTGAGCTGAATTTTGGTATAGTCTTCATTAGGAAAAAATGTATCTGTCAAAACACTAGTACCGCCATCGGCAAATAGCTCGGCAGATGCCACATCAAAAAATACATGAAGCTTTATGGTATTGCTATTGGATAACCTTGGTGCTGTATGAACACTATTGGCAAACTTGTCTGAAAACTGAATTTTTCCCGATTGTGTTCTGTCGCTAAAAAAAGTATTTGTACTTGTATTATAGCCAATGACATAACGCTCACCTTTATTATTGGCTATTTCAATCTCAAGAATACCTTTTGATTGAGGTTTTTCAAAGGATATTTCTATTTCGGACAAAGTTGACTTAAAGCCTAATTGAGGCGTTAAGTCGATAGCCGTTTTTACTTTTTGATTTTTTAGAGAAAAAACCTGCTTGATATTTCTTAGTGACTGTAGCTCTTTGACTGGTACAACCGCCACTCTGTATCCTTGTGGAGTAGCCACTAATTTTAGTTCTCTTGGCAAAGTAGCGGCACCTCGCCACTGTAAGCTAGGTACAAGATTGGCATATTGCCAGTTGTTCATCCAACCAATTAAAATGCGTCGACCATCTGATTTTGGCACATCCGACCACGTAACGCCAGCATAATTATCTCGCCCGTAGTCGAGCCAAGCCGCATTTCCATTGCTTACCAAAGGTTTGAAATCTTCGTCGAGGTGAAACGTTTTTCCGTCAAAATTTCCTACAAAATATTGTGTTCCAGAACCGCCATTAGGAGCACCAGGATTGATATTAACAATTAAAATCCATTTGGTGGTATTGCCATTTTTGAGTGGGAACAAATCGGCACATTCCCATACCCCGCCATGATTGCCCCATTCTTTGCCAAAACTCCCTGTGTTTACCCAATTTTTAAGGTCTTTTGATACCCAAAATTCATGATGGTCTTGTACAGCCAAAGCCATAACCCATTGCTTTCGGGCTTCATCCCAAATCACTTTTGGGTCTCTAAAATCGGTAGTTCCATTGTTTTTTAGCACAGGATTCCCCACATATTTTGTCCAAGTACGCCCCTTATCATTGCTGTAAGCAATACCCTGATTTTCATAATCCTTTCTACCTGATTTTTCGCCAGCCATATCATGATAGGTAAAAATAGCCACCAGAGGCGGTTGATTATTGATACCAAAACCACTTGTATTTTTCCAGTCAACCACAGCACTACCCGAAAAGATATAACCTAGCGAGTCGGGATATAGGGCAATAGGGAGGTTTTCCCAGTGAGCCAAATCTTTGCTAACAGCATGCCCCCAGTGCATAGGCCCCCAAACGGTCTTGTCGGGATAATACTGATAAAACAAATGATATTCACCTTCGTAATAAAACATACCATTGGGGTCGTTCATCCAGCCTTTGGCGGGCGAAAAATGATACTGTGGCCGATGTGTTTCATGATAGGTGGCTTGTGGTGTTTCTTGAGCCATAGCGTTTCCTAGCGATAATAATAGAACGAATACAGTGAAAAGACTCTTTCCGAAGGTTTTTGGATACATGGTTTTGGTTTTCATTGTTAATGTTTTGTACAATTGGATAGGTCAAAAGTACAAAGCATTTGTCAATACCTCTTCAAGTTATTATTCGGATACCTTAAATTTTGATACAATATATAAATAATTGATTTTTAGGTGATTGGTGTAATTTTGTAGTTTTGTGAAAGCGACAAAAGTACAATAATGTTACATTTATTTAGATTTTGATACATCTATTAATAAGTCTCCTAACACCTTTTTGCATTAGCAAAGTCTAAACAACAAGGTGTTAGGATTAAATAGGTACTGTTGTTTTTGTACAAAAATAGTTTATTCAATGAATATTGTATTTTGAAAATGGTTTTCAAAGTGACAGCGTGTCACTTTGATTTTGGATGTATAAACTCTATTTAAGCAGTTTGTAGAATAGCCTTGCTCAATGCTAATATATATTCCAGTTAACTGGCGAATAGATTCGGCAGTTAGTAGATTCTCGAAAATGGTCAGTATCGACTATGGTTTTCAAAGTGACAGCGTGTCACTTTGATTTTGGAGGTATAAACTCTATTTAAGCAGTTTGTAGAATATCCTTGCTCAATGCTAATATATATTCCAGTTAACTGGCGAATAGATTCGGCAGTTAGTAGATTCTCGAAAATGGTCAGTATCGACTATGGTTTTCAAAGTGACAGCGTGTCACTTTGATTTTGGATGTATAAACTCTATTTAAGTAGCTTGTAGAATATCCTTGCTCAATGCTAATATATATTCCAGTTAACTGGCGAATAAATTCGGCAGTTAGTAGATTCTCGAAAATGGTCAGTATCCAATATGATTTTCAAAGTGACAGCGTGTCACTTTGATTTTTGGGTAAATGTATTGGATGAAAGTATTGAGATCTCTGAACATTAGGTTCAAAAAATAATTTTGATACTACGTAGTTTTAGCTCATCGTTTGTCTTTAAGGTGTATATCCCATCGATTATAATTTTGGCAATACAAATCTTTTGAATCTGTATTAATCATTAATCCTATTTTTATGAAAAAAATAAAGCTTATTAGTATCATCTTACTAATGATGAATGTAGCAGGATATGCACAAATAATTCAACGGAATATTTTTGCTAAAAGCTACCAACTCGAAAGCGTTAAAAAGAACCTCATTCCTCAAAAGCAGTGGAATCCTTATCCAAAAACACCCGCAGAGTGGAAAGATGCCGTCCCAGATTCGGTATTAAGGAGTATTATTAAAGACGGTGAAGCGAATCTTTCCTACAATTTTGAACCTATTACCGCTACCCTATCTTTAGATTATGTGCGTTCTGGCGATCGTTCAAGGCATGGTAAAATTTCGTATGGCAAACGGAATGCCTTGGTTCAATTGATTCTGGCCGAAAGTATTGAAAATAAGGGCCGCTTTATGGAAGCTATTCTCAATGGTATTTGGTCTATTTGTGAAGAAAGTTATTGGGGCGTTCCTGCTCATATTGGAGGTACAGGTTTGCCAGATGTTACCAATCCTGTCGTAGATTTATTTTCGGCAGAAACTGCTTCTGTAGTAGGTTTAGCAGACTATTTTGTAGGAGACAAACTCGACAAAATCAATCCATTGGTTCGTAAAAGAATTTATCACGAAACCAATGTACGGATATTTGAGCCTTTGCTCAAAAACCCAGAACGATACGGATGGATGAGCAAAACTAAGCCTGTTAATAACTGGAATCCGTGGATTATGTCCAATTGGATTTTGAGTGCTTTGTTATTAGAAAAAGACGAAAATCGTCGTGCCGAAATGGTGTATGGCTCAATGATTGGGCTAGATTCATATCTTAATAGCCTTGGCGATGACGGCGGTTGCGACGAAGGGCCAAGCTACTGGTTTGCGGCAGGAGGGAGTGTCTTCGATTGTTTGGAGTTACTACAAAAAGCCACACACAATACCGTCAATATTTATGACAATGCTTTGATCAAAAATATGGCAAATTACATTTACAAAACCCATATTAGTGGCGACTACTTTGTCAACTTTGCCGATGCCGACCCCACACTTCGCCCCGATGGCCTTATGTTGTACCGTTTTGGTAAAGCCCTTCAAGACGACAAGCTTATTCAGTTTGGTAATTGGGCATTTGCGGCTTATCCAAGTATAAAAACAGAAGGTTATCAACGAATGCGTCGTATTGAAAACCTATTGAGTGTCCAAAAAATAGATAAAAACCAGCCTCCTTTTCAGCCTGTCAAAGACGCATGGATTAGCGATATACAAGTACTTACGGCACGTTCTAGCAATGGTTTGTTTTTGGCCACTCATGGAGGGCATAATGACGAAAGCCATAATCATAACGACGTAGGGGATTTTATTATATATCTTGATGGTCAACCTATGATTATAGATGCAGGCCGAGGTAACTATACTGCTCGTACTTTTTCAAAACAACGCTATGAACTTTGGTTTACACGGTCAGAATACCACAATTTACCTATTGTGAATGGAATAGGGCAAAAAGCTGGCCGTAATTATGAGGCTCATCAGGTAAAAGCTATTACCAATGACAAAGAAGCTAGTTTGGCAATGGATATTGCCGCAAGTTATCCTAAAGAAGCAGGGATTACAGTATGGAATCGTTTGGTAAAATTAAATCGCATCAAAAATATAATAGAGCTTAGTGACAACTACGTACTCTCGGCATCACCAACAGCAATGCAACAAGTATTAATGACAATCTGTAATGTCGATTTGTCTCAGCAAGGAAAAATATTACTGAAAGGAAATAACAACGTGCAACTAATCGTTCATTACGACCCCAAAGTATGGAGTATCGCAACTGATAAGCCTTCTACTGAGGGTATGGAATACGAGAGTTTCAAAACAAAATGGGGAAGAAATTCTATTACAAGGCTTATTTTTAACAAAACTACGCTCGAAAGCAAAGGGCAATACAAAATATCATTTACAACTGAGTAGGAGAGATTCTTCCCAGTGTTTAAGTCTATATTTAAACCCTCCAATATAATTATGAAAATAGTTAAAACTTTTCTTTTGGTACTAATTGCCCATTGTACTATTGGGCAAATCAATGTTAAGCAAGAATTTGAGTCTGCTGCCAAGCAATATGAAGGCATGCTGGCGGCTCATCCAGATTTAACCAAATTTCCACAGTCGACCAATCCCGACGGCTCGCCGCGTGATATGAAATCAGATTGGTGGTGTAGTGGGTTCTTTGGTGGCTCGCTTTGGTACTTGTATGAATATACCCACGACCCCAAATGGAAAGAAGCCGCCGAACGCTGGACAATGGCTGTAGAAAAAGAACAATACAATACTGGTACACATGATTTGGGCTTTATGTTGTATTGCCCTTTTGGAAATGGCTACCGTCTTACTCAAAATGAAACGTATAAAAATATCATGCTCACGGGGGCAAAATCGTTGGCTACTCGATTTAACCCTCAGGTTGGTTTAATTAAATCATGGAATAAATTTCAGCAAAAATACGATTATCCCGTAATTATTGATAATATGATGAATTTAGAGTTTTTGTTTTGGGCTGCAAAAACTTCGGGCGATAAAAGTCTGTACAATATTAGTGTTACACACGCCGATAATACCTTAAAAAATCATTTTAGAGCCGACAACAGTAGCTACCATGTGATTTGCTATGGGCCTAATGGCGAAGTTTTGGCCAAAAAAACACACCAAGGGGCAGCCGACGAATCGGCATGGGCTCGTGGTCAGGCATGGGGACTTTATGGCTATACGGTTATGTATCGTGAAACCAAAGACCCTAAATATCTAGCCCAAGCTCATAAAATTGCCGCTTTTATTTTGAATAACCCCAACTTACCTGCCGACAAAATTCCGTATTGGGATTATAGCAAACCCAACGAAGAAAGAGATGCTTCGGCTGGAGCAATTACCGCTTCTGCATTATTTGAACTTGCCCAGTATTCAACCGCAAAACAAAAAGCATATTATATTCAAAACGCCACTAAAATGCTCGAAACATTATCTAGCCAAGCATTCAAAGCTCAGATTGGACAAAACAACCATTTTATTTTGATGCATAGCACTGGCCATAAGCCAGGTAATTCGGAAGTGGATGTACCGCTTGTGTATGCCGACTATTATTATTTGGAGGCATTGCTAAGATATAACCAACTCAAAAAAATAAAAAAATAGCATACCTGATATGATTCTGATTACTGAACAATTGTACGAAGTAAATATGGGTATTCATAAGTGAGGAATGCTATGTTGTAAAATGTTCAGTAATCAGATTGTTAATGATGTAAGCCTTTCAGGTTGAGGAGATTCCCTTCTTAAAATCACAGTGCCAATCCTGATGTAATTTTTATGCCAATAGTAATTTTCCAAGAAATAAGGTTGAAAGGAAGTATTTCGAAAGATATTTTACCACTTATAATTTTACTAAAAAGTGATAATTGTCATTGAAGATTAAGAATAAAAATCATTTTAAAATACCTAAACTAATATTTGATTATTTTGAATAATAAAAGATTTAATATGAAAAATAAAGGAAAATAATATTTTTTGTGAAAAATATAGCTAAAAAATTTGGTACGATAATAATCGTGGATTACTTTAGTCCCAATGAATAAGGCATATATAAAATATCTAATACCATTGTGTATTCTCCTACTGGGTTTTAGCGGTCAGCTGACAGCTAATATGCAGAAGGAGCGTGTATTTTATACCCCTATCAAAAGCCTTCATGAAATTAAATTAGTTGGCAACAACTTTCATCAAGTTCCGACGGCTTCACTCAGCCGAGTTGTTTCATCTGAAAGTAAAGAAAAGTTATTTTACTTTGATGAAGAACAAGAAGAAGACGAAAAAGAAAGTTTTACTTTATATAAAAAGAGTCTAGCCAACAGTAATGTATCCTCAGCTATTTTCTATAGCTGGTATGCTATAGTATCTTTATTCAACACTTCACCAGTCTTACATTTCGGTAAGCATTTTTCGCAGTATCCTCTTAACAAATTATTTATCGTATTCCGTGTCTTCAGAATATGATTTCATGCTACTAAGCGGCAGTTGTGTATTGCCCCCAATATTTCCCATTATAAGTATTTCTCGTAACCAAGTAATAGGCTAGCTACATGAGCTAGAAGCCTTGTTATGCCATTTACTATCTAAAATTTCAATTATTTAATCTATCTCATTAAAGAAAATCATCATGAACAAAATTCTCACCCTTGCGGGTTTGGGTGCACTTTTGTGCCTTGCCAGTTGTGAAACCAAAAAAGAGGAAGAAAAGAAAGAAGATGTCAAACTACTTGTAACCAGTCCAATCCGAAAAGATACAACTGTTACCAATGAATATGTTTGTCAGATTCATGCTATCCAACATATCGAACTAAGAGCATTGGAAAGAGGGTATCTTAAAAAGATTTATGTAGACGAAGGTAAGTTTGTTAAAAAAGGGCAATTGATGTTTGAGATTCAGCCTTTGCAATACCAAGCTGAAGTACAAAAAGCTCAGGCCGAAGTTAATTTGGTAGAAGTAGAATACCGAAATACCAAGCAATTGGCTGATAGTAATATTGTATCTCGCAATGAATTAGCACTGGCAAAAGCAAAATTAGACAAAGCTAAAGCTGAATTAGGCATTGCAAAAGTACACTTAGGTTTTACCGAAATTAGAGCTCCTTTTGATGGTATCATGGACCACTTTCAGGTAAGACTTGGTAGTCTTTTGGAAGAGGGCGACCTACTTACCACTTTGTCGGACAATAGCAAAATGTGGGTTTACTATAATGTACAAGAAGCCGAATATCTTAATTATAAATCGTCAGCTCCTAAAAATAGCCTGATGACAGTAAAATTGTCGATGGCAAATCATCAGTTATTTGAACACCCTGGGGTAGTCGAAACCATCGAAGCCGATTTCAATAACGAAACAGGTAATATTGCCTTCAGAGCAACATTCCCGAATCCTAAAGGACTGTTACGTCATGGCGAAACAGGTAATATCGAAATGGTTGTACCATTCAAAAATGCTATTATTATTCCGCAAAAAGCCACTTTTGAGGTCTTGGAAAAAAAGTATGTATTTGTAGTTGGAAAAGACAATGTCGTAAGGTCGAAAGAAATTACAGTTAGTGCCGAAATGCCTGATTTGTATATTATTA
This sequence comes from Flectobacillus major DSM 103, assembly GCF_000427405.1. NCBI lineage: Bacteria > Pseudomonadati > Bacteroidota > Cytophagia > Cytophagales > Flectobacillaceae > Flectobacillus > Flectobacillus major. The sequence continues at coordinate 31,449 of NZ_ATXY01000003.1, read as the reverse complement.
AAGATGGCCTTACCGAAAACGATAAAATCTTACTTGAGGGTATCCGTAAGGTAAAAGATAATACCAAAATAAGCTACAATTATCAAGACCCTAAACAAGTTCTTGCCAACCTAAAAGTGTACGCTGAATAGTAATAACGATTCAAAATCATAATAATATGTTTAATAAATTCATCAAGAGGCCAGTATTAGCCATCATATTATCGCTCGTTATTATTTTTATGGGCGTACTGGCAATCAAGACACTGCCTACTTCGCAGTTTCCCTCAATTGCTCCTCCGATGGTAATGGTTTCGGCATCTTATCCGGGTGCAAGTGCCAAATCACTGGCCGAATCAGTGATTATTCCTTTGGAACAATCAATCAACGGTGCTTGGGGTATGAAGTACATGACTTCCGATGCTACCAGTGCGGGTGAAGCCAATATTCAAATTGTATTCAACTTGGGAACTGACCCCGACGAAGCTTTAGTACAGGTATCAAACCGTGTACAACAAGTAACCAATAAATTACCTGCTCTTGTACAACGTGAAGGGGTGGTAATTACGCCCATTATGCCAAGTATGTTGATGTACGTTAATTTGTTCAGTAAGGACAAAAACGCCAACATGAAATTTCTTTTTAACTACGCAGGGATTAACATGATTCCTGAATTACAGAGGATTAATGGTGTAGGGCAAGCAAAAATCTTGGGTAGCCGCCAGTACGCTATGCGTGTATGGCTAAACCCCGACCGTATGCGTGCTTACAAGATTTCGCCCGATGAAGTAATGGAAGCCCTCAACGACCAAAGTGTGATTGGTAAAGCTGGACGTATAGGCAGAGGCGACGGTAGCCGTTCGGAGGCTTTAGAGTATGTTTTGGCGTATTCAGATAGATTTAGTAAACCCGAAGAATACGAAAATGTAATTATCAGAGCGAATCCAAACGGTGAAATTCTTCGCTTAAAAGATGTGGCAGAAGTAAAATTAGGTAGTGAATATTACGATATTTATTCTAACCTAAACGGACACCCATCGGCAGCAATTGTTTTGAAGCAAACTTATGGTAGTAATGCCAGTGAAGTAATTGGAAAAGTAAAAGAACAATTAGAGCAGTTGAAAAAATCGTTCCCTCCAGGAATGGATTATGAAATTAGTTACGACGTTTCTAACTTCCTTGATGCTTCAACCGAAAACGTAATACATACCTTACGAGATGCCTTTATTTTGGTGGCACTGGTAGTATTTATCTTTTTGGGCGACTGGCGTTCAACGCTTATTCCTACTATTGCCGTGCCTGTTTCCTTGATTGGTGCATTTATGTTTATGCAACTTTTCGGGCTAACAATCAACATGATTACGCTTTTTGCCCTTGTATTAGCAATTGGTATTGTGGTCGATGATGCCATCGTCGTCGTCGAGGCCGTCCATGCCAAGATGGAAGAAGAACATCTGTCGCCCTACAATGCCGTAAGAAAAGTAATCGGCGAAATCAGCGGTGCGGTAATTGCCATTACTTTATTGATGACAGCCGTATTTGTTCCAGTAGCTTTTATGACTGGCCCAGTAGGGATTTTCTATCGACAATTTGCGATTACGATGGCAACTTCAATCGTCATTTCAGGTTTCGTTGCACTTACCCTTACGCCAGTACTTTGTGCCATGATTTTGAAAAATAACCATGGACAACCGAGAAAGAAAACTTGGATGAATAGAGCGTTGGATAGTTTCAACAGTGGTTTTGAAAAACTGACAGGTAAATATGTAGGTTTACTAAGGTTAATCGTAAACCGCCGAGTACTTACCTTTGGTATATTATTGGCGTTTAGCTTTGGTATTTTTGGTATTACTACGATTTTACCTTCGGGCTTTATTCCTTCAGAAGACCAAGGGATGATTTACGCCATTATTCAAACACCTCCGGGTTCAACTTTGGAAAGAACCAATGATATTTCTGGAAAACTCCAAGAAATTATTCAGCAAGTAGAAGGTGTACAGTCGGTGTCGTCAATAGCTGGTTATGAGGTACTTACAGAAGGTAGGGGCTCAAACGCAGGTACTTGTTTGATTAACCTAAAACCGTGGGATGAACGTAAGCACTCGGTGAATGAAATTATTTATGAACTCGAAGAAAGAGCCAAAGAAATACCAGGAGCGACCATCGAATTCTTCGACCCGCCAGCAGTGCCGGGTTATGGTGCAGCGGGTGGTTTTGCCCTACAATTGTTAGATAAAACCAACTCTGGTGACTACAAACAATTGGAAAGAGTAAAAAATGATTTCATGAAAGAACTAGAAAAACGTAAAGAACTAACAGGTTTGTTTACTTTCTTTAGTGCCAACTATCCACAGTATGAAATCGAAATAGATAACCAATTGGCAATGCAAAAAGGCGTTTCTATCGGTAATGCCATGAATACGCTGTCTATTTTTATTGGTAGTACTTACGAACTCGGTTTTATCAAATTCCAGCGTTTCTTTAAAGTATTCGTGCAATCTGCACCAGAATACAGAAGACTTCCGACGGATATTTTGAAATTGTATGTGAAAAATAATCGTGATGAAATGGTGCCGTTTTCTGCCTTTATGAAAATCAAGAAAGTACAGGGCGCAAACGAAATCAACCACTACAATATGTATAATACAGCCGCCATCAGAGGTGCTCCTGCGAAAGGATACAGTAGTGGTGAAGCCATTAAAGTGATTCAAGAAGTAGCCAAAGAAACCTTACCACAAGGCTTTGATATTGACTGGGCGGCACTTTCAAAAGACGAAACACTTCGTGGAAATGAAGCCATTTATATTTTCCTTATCGTGGTAGTGTTTGTGTATTTTGTATTGGCGGCACAATACGAAAGCTTCTTGATTCCACTGTCGGTAATTTTCTCATTACCTGCGGGTATTTTTGGTTCGTTTTTGTTACTCAAATTGATGGGCTTGGCAAACGATATTTATGCACAAGTAGGGCTAGTAATGTTGGTAGGTTTGCTGGGTAAAAATGCCGTATTGATTGTAGAGTTTGCCATGATGAAACACAAGCAAGGCTTTACTGTAATGGAAGCTGCTATTGAAGGAGCAAAAGTACGTTTTCGTCCAATTTTAATGACATCTTTCGCCTTTATTGCAGGTTTGATTCCGTTGATTCTGGCACATGGTGCAGGGGCAATCGGTAACCATACCATCGGAGCGTCGGCACTGGGTGGTATGCTTTTTGGAACAGTTTTCGGTGTAATAATCGTGCCGGGCTTGTACTATATTTTTGGTACTTTGGCCGACGGCCGTAAGCTGATTAAAAACGAAGATGATGATTCATTATCAGAAGACTTTGTTCATTCAATTGATAGTTTCCCTCAACCCGAAGAAGAATAATGAAAACACAAAATAAAAAACTCACCCTTCAATGCTTAGGCTTTTTGTTCTTTGCATTATCGTTTTCGGCTTGTGTTGGTCCAGCTAACTTCGTTGAAAAAAAAGTTAATAAGAATACTCCAGAGAGCTTTAATAACTCTCTGGATACCACCAATACGGCCAAAACTGTATGGAAAAGTTATTTTACAGATCCATATTTGTCTGCCCTGATAGACACAGCCTTACACAATAATCAGGAATTAAATATTACATTACAAGAAATAGAAATTGCTCAGAACGAAATAAAAGCACGAAAAGGGGAGTATTTACCTTTCGTAAATTTGGGTGGTGGTGCAGGTGTAGAAAAAGCCTCAAGATACACTAGCCAAGGAGCAAGTGATGCTATGTCACAAATCAGAGCTGGTAAAGAAACCCCTGAGGTTTTGCCCAATATGTATGTCGGGGCTTTTGCCAGCTGGGAAGTCGATATTTGGCACAAACTTCGCAATGCGAGAAAAGTGGCTGTAGCTAATTATCTAGCGTCTGTTGAAGGTAAGAATTTCTTGGTAACGAATTTGGTTGCCGAAATTGCCAATTCGTATTATGAATTGATGTCGCTCGATAACCAGCTTGATATTATCAAAAAGAATATCGACATTCTTAATAATGCGTTATCTATTATTAAGCAAGAAAAACAGGCCGCAAAGGTAACGGAATTAGCAGTACGGAGGTTTGAAGCAGAGGTTTATAAAACACAAAGCCTTCAGTACGAAATCCAACAAAAGATTATTGAAACTGAAAACCGTATCAATTTTCTTGTAGGTAGGTTTCCACAGCATGTTCAGCGTGATTCTCAAAATTTCAACGCATTAGTTCCTAGTAAAATGTATGCGGGTGTTCCATCTCAGTTACTAGAGAATCGACCAGATATTAAGCAAGCAGAATTGAAGTTAGGAGCAGCCAAGTTAGATATAAGTATAGCCAAAGCTAATTTTTATCCATCGTTGGGGCTTTCTGCAGCTTTTGGTTTTAGGTCGTATAGTCCTTTGTATTTGGCAAGTATTCCACAAGCTTTGGTAGCTTCTTTAGCAGGCGACTTAGCAGGGCCATTAATCAACAAAAATGCTATTACAGCCACTTATAAAAATGCCAATGCCAAGCAGATTCAGGCCGTTTATAACTATGAGCGTACTATGTTAAACGCCTATATTGAAGTAGCTAATCAGTTGTCGAATATTGATAACCTCGAAAAAAACTACGCGATGAAAAACAATCAGGTGCAAGCCCTAACGCAATCTACCGACATATCAATCAAGCTATTCAAATCGGCCAGAGCAGACTATATGGAAGTATTGTTGACCCAACGTGATGTATTGGAGTCAAAAATGGAGCTTATAGAAACCAGAATGCGACAAATGAATGCTTTGGTAAATACCTACCGAGCACTCGGTGGTGGATGGAATTGAAAAATTAAATTGGTTAGTGGGTTAATATACATACTAATATTGACCCACTAACCCAAATATTACTTGCCCATAGCCCAAGTAACAATGCTAGAATCCTCTTTAAACAAATAATAAAGTACCAATGTAATCTATAATACAAGCTCAGCAGTGTATAAATCACCGTTGGGCTTTTTTTTATTCTTTTCTGTATCAGGATAGGCTATACTAACAAATCTGATAACTTTATAAAAAAATGAATTTATCAGTAATTTAATGCATATTTATATGAAAAAATACCTGTTTTGGGTTCTGTTTATTCTTACCATTAACAACACTTTTGCTCAAAAAAAACATACATTCGAGTTGGAGAAAGACCAATTTCTATTAGATAATAAACCATATCAAATTATTTCGGCCGAAATGCACCCTGCCCGAATACCTTTTCAATACTGGAGGCACCGTATCAAAATGGCCAAAGCCATGGGTTGTAATACTATTGCGGCATACGTTTTCTGGAACTATCATGAAGAAAAACAAGGCGTATTTGATTTTACTTCCGAAAACCATAACATCGTAAAATTTATCAAAATGGCTCAGGAAGAAGGTTTATGGGTACTTTTACGTCCAGGGCCTTATGTTTGTGCTGAATGGGATTTTGGTGGACTGCCAGCATGGTTGCTAAAAACCCCCGATATTAAATTACGTTGCCTCGACCCTGTGTATATGCAGGCTGTTACAAGGTACATCAAAAAACTATCGACTTTGGTAGCTCCTTTACAAATATCAAAAGGTGGGCCAATTTTGATGGTACAAGTTGAAAATGAATACGGAAGTTATGGGAATGACCAGCAATATATTGCCACTTTGGCAAAGCTATGGAGAAGTAACGGTATCAATGTGCCGTTTTATACAGCCGACGGCCCAACCGCCTTTATGCTCGAAGCAGGAGCAATCGATGGTGCAGCCATTGGTTTAGATTCAGGCTCTAGTGAACAAGATTTTAAGGAAGCCCAAAAACATAATCCTAATGTGCCAGCCTTCAGCAGTGAGTCGTACCCAGGTTGGCTTACTCACTGGGGCGAAAAATGGGCAAGACCCGATACCGCTGGTTTATTGAAAGAAATCAAATTTTTGCTAGATACCAAAAGGTCTGTCAATTTTTATGTAGCTCATGGTGGAACAAACTTTGGCTATTGGGCGGGGGCCAATGCCTTTAAGCCTACCGAATACCAACCCGATATTACTAGCTACGACTACGATGCTCCAATTAGCGAAGATGGTAGCCCTAAACCAAAGTTTTTTGCTCTTCGTAATTTGATTGGGAAATATGTAAAAAATATTCCTGATTTACCTACACCGCCTGTGTCGAGTATCGAAATCCCAACAATTCAGCTCAGTACCATGACTTCGGTGTGGGACAATCTCCCCAAAGCTATTTATTCGCCTCAGCCCAAACCAATGGAGGCTTACGGACAAAATAGTGGTTTTATGTTATATCGTACCAAACTTATCGGTCATAAAAGTGGTAGTTTGACGATTACCGAGCCACACGACTATGCAACGGTATTTTTAAATGGAAAATATATAGGGCATATTTTCCGTGATGGTGGTAATTGGACCATCCAATTACCTAAATCTGATGTAAAAGATCCTATATTAGAAATCTTTGTAGAAGGAATGGGGCGTATCAATTTTGCTCAATACATGATTGACCGAAAAGGTATTACCGACCGTGTAACCCTGAACGGAATGACGTTGATGAATTGGGAAACCTTTTTGCTGCCTTTCGACAGTAATTATCTCAAAAACCTTAAAAACACCACCGCTACCACCAACAGGCAAGGCGTATTTTTTAAAGGCTCATTCGACTTGACCGAAGCAGGAGATACCTATTTAGATATGAGTCAATGGAAAAAAGGGATTGTTTGGGTAAATGGTAGAAACCTTGGAAAATATTGGGACAAAGGGCCTCAACAAAGACTGTACTGCCCAGGCGTTTGGCTAAAAAAAGGGAAAAATGAAATTATCGTTTTTGACACACACCAAACAGAAAGTAGCCCAGTAAAAGGCTATAAGTCAATGGAATAGGTTTTTTGAAAATGGGGTTGTTGATAGAGCAACTCCGTTTTTTTTGCTAAAAAGAAATACTAAACAAAAGAATTATTGAAACAATACTTTTGCTTATTCACCGATTATAAAAAATAACTACCTCAATGATAACAAATTGCTGCTTTTATCGTGATAAATGCCCTATATAACTGTTATCTTCAACAAAACTAGCTCGTAATAATAGTTCATAGTTCATAAAAATTCTCTAAACCACTTCGTTTTGTGGTACTTATCTAATTGACGAAATCACTCCTTTTTTAATGAGTACTATGGCTTCATACAAAACATGGTACAAGTCATTCTTGATAGTTATATCTTTGCAAAATAAGGTTTCACCTTAGAATAGTTATATATGTTTAATCATCCATCAATTATGAAATTAAGTATCACCAAAACCAGTATTTTCAATATTATTACTGTTGCACTACTATTTGCTTGGACTTTCCCTTCGGTAGCTTTTGCTCCTCGTCGTGACTTTTATCAACTCAAAATCTATCATCTTAAAACAAAAGACCAAGAAAAACGTCTTGATAGTTTTTTGGAAAATGCTTTTTTGCCTGCTTTACACCGTTTGGGGATTAGTAAAGTGGGGGTATTTAAGCCTATTGTAGCCGCCGATGCTCCTGAGCCTACCGAACAATTGGTATATGTATTTATTCCTTTCAAATCGTCTGACGACTTTTTGAAACTTGATAAAAAGCTAGCAGCCGATAAACAATATGCTCTTGATGGACAAGATTATCTGGACGCTGCTTATAACAATGTTCCTTATGCTCGTATCGAGTCGATTTTGTTATCTGCATTTGTCGATAACCCACAGTTCAACTTACCAGCTTTAAGCTCACCAAAATCGGAAAGAGTATATGAATTGAGAAGTTACGAAGGCCCTACCGAAAAATTGTATCTTAACAAAGTCGATATGTTTAACCGAGGGGGTGAAGTAGCTTTGTTTAAACGCCTTGGTTTCAATGCTGTATTTTATGGTGAAGTTATTTCGGGCGGACAAATGCCTAATTTGATTTACATGACAACTTTTGAAAATAAGGCTTCCAGAGATGAGCATTGGAAGGCTTTTTCAAGCGACCCTACTTGGAAAAAGTTATCTGCAATGCCTGAATACCAGCATAATGTGTCAAAAAATGACACTCGTTTTTTACGTCCAACTGACTATTCTGATATTTAATATAAAACACCCCGTTGTTGCTGAACGTATCGAGTAAATATGAGTGCTACCATCTTTTTTGATTAGCCTAAACTCAAGAAAATCATGTAGTGTAGCTCACTAAGACAGATTTTTAATTACGGTTTGTTTTCCTAAATACTTATCCATGAATTAATATATCCAGAATTGTTCCCATTGTAATCATAGACACGGAACAATTCTGGATAGTTTGTTTTGGGAGGCATAGCTAATTTTATTGTACAATATTCTACAAGATTTCATGGGTCAAATAAACCTCTCTATTTGCCAAAAGGGGTACAATTTTGCCGACAACAATGCTTTGGAAATGTTCTGAATTTCTATGTTCGTTCAAGGCACTCTCATCTTTATACGCTTCTGATAGTAGTAAGGTATTTGGCTCTGTTTGGCTTTGATGAACTTTATAAAACAGATTGCCAGATTCTGTCCTACTTTTTTGGGCAACTTCACTTAAAAGTTCTAATACGTTTGGCAATTGGTTTTCTGCAACCTGCCATTTAGCGAATACAAAAATTATACTTGAGTTCATGTCTTTACTTTTTTTAAGTTGTTTGAAAATATGATGTGAAGAATAGTCCTTGCCCTCGTTTGAATCATAAGAGCAAGGACATAAGCCCTAGGCAGCCAAAATAGCAATCATTTTTTCGGCAACACCTTTGGCAGAAGCTGGATTTTGACCAGTTACAATGTGGCCGTCGGCGATACTATTGGCTGACCAAGGTTCGGCAGCATGGAAGATAGCTCCTTGCTCAGTTAGTGCTGTTTGTAGGTCGAATGACACATCAGGGCGAGCGTAATTGTCTTCTTCTGCTGTGGTAAACGAAGCAATATTTTTACCATTTACCAAGTAGCTTCCATCGCTTAATTTTACATTCAATAACGAAACAGGCCCATGACACACAGCCCCTACCACAGCACCACGTTCGTAAGTTTCGGCAATTACTTTTTTCAACAGAGGTTCTTCAACCATATCTACCATTGGTGCCAAACCTCCAGGAACGAAAATAGCATCATATTGACTTACATCAACGTCCGATAATTTTGTGGCTTTTTGCATTTTAGCCCAACCATCACCTACTAAGAAAGCCAAATTATCGGGGTCGTCGGCTAGAGATAAAGCATCCAAATAGGGAGTGTCGCCTGTTAATGTGGCAAAATCAATTTGGTAGCCAGCTCTTTTAAATTCGGCATAAGGATGAGCTATTTCAGGTAAAAATGTGCCTGTTCTTCTATTATTAGGGCCAATTGCATTGGCATTTGAAGCGATGATTAATACTTTAGTTTCCATGACTTTCAATAGTTTAATTGTTACATCTTGATTTTTAAAAGAACTTCATCTTGAGCGCTCGGTATTGATTTTGTTCTGATTTCTGATGTAAAATTACAAGGTGTATGCCTCCAAATAGAAGGAAGTAAATCACTTTGTTTGTGTGATTTGAATCACACAAAATACCCTAAAGCGTACCGTTGGTGCTATTGTTGATGACAGTACGCTTTAGGATTATCTGTAAAAGGGGTAGGTATGAAGAGTAGAATACTCCTGCAATTGGCTGAAAGGGGCTTTATTGATGGGATAAGTAATCATCTCTTATCTCAAACTAATAAAGGTAAAGTGTCTATTCAAGATTGAGACTTCTTAGCGGAGTACCGAAAGAGTAACCTCGATAATATCTTGATAAACAGCTTTTCCAGCCCCTGATTTTGCGGCAACTCTGATTCCAGAAATCGTATTGAACAGAAAGCGAGCGAGGGCTCTTGCATCTTGTTTGTTAGTAATTTCCCGCAAGTCCTGTCCTTTTTTTACAAGATTATAAAAAGCTTCTTCTATATCTTGCATATTATCTTTGACGATTTTATGAATTTGGGGGTCGTGTGGTGCTAATTCAATAGTACTGTTGGTCATAAAACAGCCCTTGTTACAAACAGCATTAACGCTATCGTTAGAGAGCATTTCAAAAAGCTGTTGTATGGTCTGTAAAGGATTAGTGGATTGTGTTACCATATTAATCAAACCTCCAGCGGCTTGTTTTCGGTACTGTTCTAGGGAAGCAATATACAATTGGTATTTATCACCAAAAGTATCATAGATACTTGAACGGCTCAAGCCCAATGAATCTACGACATCCTGCATCGAGGCTCCATTATAACCCTTAAACCAAAACAGGTCTATTGCTTTGTCTAAGACCTCCATTTCGTTAAATTCTTTCGTTCTTGCCATAATTATATCAATTTTTTTTAATATCAATAGCTTTGCTGATAATTATCGAGCAAAGCTATTGATATGGAACAATCATTCCAAATTTGAATCAAAAAAAATTAACCTACAATAGGATTAACCAATAACCCTCCATCAACAACAAGCTCAGTACCAGTAATAAACGAAGCATCAGAAGAAGCCAAGAATACAACGGCTTTACCAATTTCACTTGACTGTCCAAAACGATTCAATAAGATTTTTTTACCAAGCACTTCACCAAAACCAGCTATTTCTTCGTGACCTAAACCTAATTTTCCATAAAGCGGAGTTTCAACTGGACCAGGAGAAATAGCATTTACTCGTATTTTTCTCGGAGCTAATTCGGTAGCAAATACTTTATTAAAAGCCAATATTGCAGCTTTGCTACCAGCATATACACTTGAATTCGGCATTCCTACGTGTGCATTGATAGAGGTATTAAATATGATAGAAGCTCCATCGTTGAGAATAGGTAAGAATTTTTGTAATGTAAAAAATACTCCTTTCACATTAATATCCATAATACTATCGTAGTGTGCTTCTGAGGCAGATTCTAAAGGAGCAAAGGCTGCAATACCAGCATTCAAGAAGATAATATCAATTTTACCATAAGTTGCTTTTACTTCTTCAACCAAGGCATCGATTGATTTCAAATCTGCGTGGTCGGTTGCAATTGCCTTGGCATTAAGCTCTTGAGCTGCTGTTGCAAGGGAATCTTTGTTTCTTCCTGTAATAATTACGCTTGCCCCTGCTGAAATTAATTCTTGAGCTGCTGCATATCCGATTCCGCTGTTACCTCCAGTAACGATGGCGATTTTATTTGATAATTTGTTCATTTTTTTCTGTTTTAGATTCCAAATCTCTTATCTGGAATGTTTATTCCGTAAAGGTAGTATATTTGGAATGTTTATTCCAAATATATTTGAATAAATTTTTTAAAATAATTTTACATCATTTTAGTATTAGGTAATTATCTCGTAATTATTTGATTTTTAGTCTAAATAGTATTCTTCAATGGAATAGAATATTCACATATATCGTTAGCAAGGAGGTATGCTGTAATTGATAAGATTACCAAGATTCAAAACTTATTTTGGACAATGTTCATCATTGATACAAACGGCTGAGGGTTTCTCGGCTTACGCCCAAAAACTCTGCGATTAATTTTTTAGGTATTTGTTGCATGAGGTTGGGGTATAGTCTTGCAAATTCCTCGTAACGCTGCTGGGGTGTTCCCGACAATAAAAGCTTGATTCTTAATTGTAGTGCCACATATCCATTGGTCAGTTTTACCCTGAAAAAATGCTCCATTTTATGAAAAGTTGCAGAAAGCTTTTCTCTGCTGTCCAAAGTCAAACATAATACTTCACCTTCAACTAAGCATTCGATATACATGGTTGCTTCTTTTCTTTTGAAGAAAGAAGGGTAATCCGACATCCACCAATTTTCTTGAGCAAATTGTAAAATATACTCTTTCTCTTGTCCGTCAATATAAAATACCTTATAAATCCCTGATAGCACAAAGTACTCGTGTTTTACTTCGTCGCCTTCGCTGAGAAGGTATTGTCCTTTCCTAACTCTTTTGACTGTAAAGTGCGTTTTGATTTCTTCAAACTCCTCATCATTGATAGGAGCAATATGTTGAATATGTGTTCGTAGTTTTTCCATGTAATATAAATTCACCTTATGCAAAGATAGAGTATCGTCAAATTTTCGTCGTAAAGGGGAATGTATTATTTTAGGTTATCTTGTGACAAACAGAAGTATATCGAAGCTGCTTAAATAGTTTTTTAAAACTGTTTAATCGGCAACAAGCCTTGAAGTTAGGATTAATGATGAGTGTATATCACACTGATATAGACCTATATTCTACAGGCGAAATACCGACTTTTTGTTTAAATAATCGTGTAAAATGCGGTGGATGTATAAAACCCAACTCGTAGGCTATTTCACTGATTGACTGAGATATATCTAAAATACGCTCTTTTGAAATCTCAATAATTTTGTCTTTGATATATTCTTGTGCTGTTTTTCCTGTCTCTTTCTTTATTAAGTCTCCAAAATAATTAGCTGAAAAATGTAGTTGTTCGGCACAATAACTTACCGTGGGTGTTCCGAGTAATTGTGGTTTTTCGGATTGAAAATACTCATAAAGTAGTTGCTCAAATCTGACTAAAACATCTCGATTAAGGTTTTCTCTTGTAATAAATTGGCGGTCATAAAAGCGTGTACAATAGCTAAGCAATAGCTCAATAGCACTAATTATAATCATGCGGCTATGCTTGTCGATTCGGCATTCCAATTCTTGTCTTATCTTCTGCATATTGTCTACAATCATTTCTTTTTCAAGCAACGAGACGTGTAAAGCCTCATGAGAATGATAATGAAAAAAAGGGTAGCTCGAAATCGTTTTTCCTAAATGTGTACCTCTGATAAAATCAGGATGAAAGGCTATCGCCCCTCCTGTTGGCTGAATCATTTTTTCTTCAACTGACTCAATACCAAATATTTGTCCTGGCGAAATAAACAATAACGTATCTCCTTCATAGTCATAATGAGTACGTCCATATTTGAAATCCTCACAACGAATATCTTTCAAAAAGATGATAAATAACTCTGATAAATAGGGCTTTGACCATACCATACAAGATTGGGATTGGTCTAAAACCGTCATCATCGGATGGTGCGTTATTTGTCCTCTAATGGTATTAAATTGGGTTATACTGGTCAGTTTTTCCATATCTTACTTTTTTATAAGTCCAAGATAATTCTTCTATCAGTTATTTATAGAAAATCAGGAATTTTGGTAAGAAGTGAGGTAATTTGTATAAGAGTTTCGTTAATATTTAATCGAATTTTGTATTCATCAAACGACATAAATATGAGAACATTGTTTTTAATACTAGCCCTCGCATTAATGACCCATTTAGCCGTAAATGCACAAACAACGCCCTATTCAAGTATGATGGTTCGTATTGCCGAAATAGAGATTGACTCTACTTATTTGGACGAATATATGGCTATTCTGCAAGAAGAATCATCCATGTCTGTCAAGTTGGAAACGGGTGTAATTTCGATTTTTCCGATGTTTCAAAAAGACCATCCTACCACTTTCCGACTTTTGGAAATATATGCCAGTAAAGAGGCGTATCAAAGTCATTTGAAAACACCTCATTTTCTACATTACAAAAAGGCAACTTTACACATGGTAAAATCTCTTAAATTGGTAGAAATGAGCACGCTTGACCCTAAAAGTATGCCTTTGATTTTTTCGAAAATGAAATAAAAATAAAAGGCACAAAGCGGATGATTTCTTTGTGCCTTTTCAAAGCTATTTTTATTCCTAAAGCTCTCTTTTCTTCAAGGCTTTCACGGCATAATCGGCTGCACGAGCAGTTAAAGCCATGTAAGTAATAGAAGGATTGACACAAGAAGACGAAGTCATCGCAGCACCATCGGTCACGAAAACATTTTTTACCGAATGCACTTGGTTGAAAGCATTCAATACCGACGTTTTGGGATCACGACCCATACGAGCAGTTCCCATTTCGTGAATACCCAAGCCTAAATGTACTTCTGGGCGGTTGTAGCCAGTAATATTCTTGAAGCCTGCAGCGTCCATCATTTCCATAGCCGAATTCATAATATCTTTTCGCATCATGATTTCGTTTTCGCCGAAGGCGGCATCAAAAACAATCATTGGTACGCCCCATTTATCTTTACGGGTAGGGTCGAGGTACATACGATTTTCTGGATTCGGTAATACTTCTCCAAAACCACCAAAGCCAATTGTCCATTGTCCTGGTTTGGTTAAATCTTTTTTGAAATCTGCTCCAAAACCATCAGCATTTACGCCTCTGGTCCAGCCTTCACGGCTTGCTCCGCCCTGATAACCAAAGCCTCTGAGATAAGCTTGTTTATCATTTCCCCAATTTCGGAAACGTGGAATGTACAGAGCATTCGGGCGTTGTCCATAAACATAGTCATCCAAAAATCCCTCAATCGTTGCCGTAGCCCCAACGCCCAAGTGATGATCCATGATATTTCTGCCTACTTGGTCGCTATCGTTTCCTAAACCATTCGTAAAACGACTTGACTTAGAATTGAGCAATAAAGCCGCTGTATTCATAGCACCTGCATTCAAGAAGATAATTTTGGCAAAAAACTCTTCTACTTGCATGGTGTTTTGGTTAATCACACGCACGCCTGTGGCTCTTTGTTTTTGTTCGTCATAAATAATTTCCGAAACGATGCTATCATGCAAAATACTCAATCGTTTGGTCAGGTTGGCTGCTGGAATTGCCCCTGATAAAGAACTGTAATATGCACCATACGGACAGCCACGAGCACATTTATTGCGATACTGACACGAAGCCCTGCCCAATTTGGTATGTATTTCTTGTGGTTGCGAAAGGTTTGCCACACGCCCAACGGTTACGGGACGATTGAATTTGTCAAGCATCATTTTTTTGAAATGAAGTTCTGGAGCAAATAATGGCATGGCAGGCAAGAAATGTCCGTCGGGCAAAACATCTAAGCCTTCTTTTTGACCGCTAACGCCTACAAATTTTTCTACATGAGTGTACCACGGCTCTAAATCCTCATATCTGATTGGCCAATCTATGCCTACACCTTCTTTGGCATTGGCTTCAAAATCTTGTCTATTAAATCGGTACGACTGTCGTCCCCAGTGCATTGACTTTCCGCCAGTATGATAGGCACGAATCCAGTCGAAAGGACGTTTCTCTATATACGGATTATTTTTATCATTGGTAAAATGTCCGCCAGTTTCTTCATTGGCTAAATTCCCGAAACGCTTATTGGCCCAAAGTTCCTCAGCCGAATGTGTTGGTATTTTTCCACGATGCTCAAAATCCCAAGGTTCTTTCATGGCGGTGTCATAATCTTGCGGATGCTTAATTTCACGACCACGCTCTATCATCAACACATTCAGCCCTTTTTCCGTCAGTTCTTTTGCGGCGAAGCCACCCGTCATACCCGAACCCACCACTATCGCATCAAAAGTATTATTTTTATTGGCTTTTATATTCAAATTCATAATTGAAAGGTTTTTAAAATGGAGTTTTAATGTGTGATTTTTCTTGCTTTAATAGCAATTTATCAATCGTAACTAATCAATACGAATATGATTTTTGGTTAGGCTTCAATTTGATATTTTCAACTTTCCCCGGAATCTGTACGTACTCAAAAGAAGCCTTGATACCAGCTTCGGAAGTGAAATAGCCCAATAAGGTTAATTCTTTCATTAATCGCCAGAAAGGCAGCCCTTTTGGTACTTTTTTGATGTCCTCGTGGTCGTCGTTATCGCCCATTTTGGTTTGTTTTACTTGGCGAGCTTTCATTTCGGCTTTGGTTTCTTGTTCCAAATATTTAAGCACTCCATGGCGTTCGCTTTCATTCATTTCCAAGAATTTGGCTTGTTCTATCGAGCTTAAACCTTCTAAAAAACTCAAATGCTCGGCTTGAGCGTAGCAATCTTTGAGCATCATTTCGATAAAAGCAGGTACGCCCACATCTTTTGCTCCGGGCGACGCCTCGCCGGGCGTATCGGTATCGGTTCTTGGGATAATCAATTCAGCAATTTCGGCAACAATTTTTTGTTGCGTTGCTGTTAGACTAAATGCTGCAATATTGGAATTGACTTTTGTCGCCATTTCCCAATGACTCATCGCAATGACTGTTGGAGCAGAGAATGTTCCCCCCAACATCAAGGCTATATTTTTAATGACTTCTCTTCGGTTCATTTTATTTATAGGATTGAATAATTTTGAGAAACAAATATATTTATTCAATGCTGAATTTTATTCATAAAGCTTTGTTTTTAATTATTCCAAGAGAATTTTTGTTTTATTTGGTATTCATGCAAATTATATAGAAGGCTACATATTCAACTTACTTTATGGGAATATGAATGCTTTTAGTTTTTTTGTTTGAAAAAGTGTATTTTGCTTCATTTATTCGTTTGTAAAAATGTAAATTTGCACAAATAATCAATTGAAAAAATGTTAAGAAGCCTTTATAAAGATTTAGTTCATTGGAAAAATTCATCCATACGAAAGCCCCTTATTTTGCAAGGAGCAAGACAAGTCGGTAAAACTTGGTTGATGAAAGATTTTGGTAAACAGGAATTTGAACATACCGTTTACTTGAATTTCGAGAGTAGCGAAAGGCTAAAAAGCTTATTTTCAGTCGATTTTGATATACAGCGTATTATTACTACAATTGAAATTGAAGTAGGTTACAAAATTCAGGCAGACAAATGTTTACTCATTTTTGATGAAATCCAAGAAGCTGAAAAAGGGCTTACTGCCTTAAAGTATTTCTATGAACAAGCACCAGACTATTTTATCATCGCTGCTGGTTCGTTGTTGGGCGTTTCGTTACAAAAAAGTACGTCTTTTCCTGTTGGGAAAGTAGATTTTTTACAGATGTACCCGATGAGCTTTGCTGAGTTTTTAGAAAATACGGGTCAACAACTGCTCTTAGCCCAAATTGAAGCTGAAAATTGGACTATAATAGATACTTTTCATGATAAATTGGTCGATTTGCTTCGACGCTATTATTTCGTAGGCGGAATGCCCGAAGCGGTTGCTAATTATATCCAATTTCAAGATTTGTATCAAGTACGGGAGATTCAAAACAAAATTCTGCTGGGTTATGAAAACGATTTTGCCAAATACGCCCCCATCGAAATAGTACCAAGAATTCGATTGGTTTGGAGTCATTTGATTAGTCAATTGGCAAAAGAAAATCGGAAATTTATTTACGGACAAATCAAGAAAGGTTCAAGAGCAAAAGATTTTGAAACGGCTATTCGATGGCTTACAGATGCTGGTTTGGTACTAAAAGTGAATATTGTTGAAAAACCAACCATTCCGCTAAGTGCATATTCTGATATTGATATTTTCAAATTGTTTTGTTTGGATGTGGGCTTGCTCAATGCGATGGCAGGTATTTCGCCCAAAATATTGTTAGAAAAAAATAGTATTCTGACAGAGTTTAAAGGAGCATTAACCGAGCAGTTTGTGGCACAGCAATTGAAAATCAAACATGAAATTTATTATTGGTCTGCTCAAAATGCTACGGCCGAAATAGATTTTATGATTCAAAAAGAGCAAACCATTATTCCGATAGAAGTAAAAGCCGAAGAAAACCTCAAATCAAAAAGTATGAAAGTATTCGTCGAAAAATTCCAAACAGAGCAGAATCTTCGATTTTCAATGAATAATCGCCGAGTACAAGACTGGATGATTAATATGCCTTTGTATGCGGTAAATAATTTGTAATTGTTTTTTAAAATGGCTCGCTGTTTGGGTGCAAAAATAGATTGAACCGTATGATTTTGGTTGGCAGGCGAATAGGTTGGCTTGCTAACCAAAATCAATTGCCGATTCCCAAGCTTTTCAAAAAATCTGCTCTGTAATTTCCGCCAATAGGTATTTCAGTTTTATCAATAAATACCCTGTTGCCTTCAACATGGCTTATTTTGGTTTTATTGATTACAAATGACCGATGAAGTCTTAGGAAATTTTGATTGGGCAATAATGCTAAAAAATCACTAAATGTCATGACTGGGAAAATAGTTTGGCTTTCGGAAACAATGAGCACATTATTGCCTTTGGCCTCAGCATAGAGTAAAGTGCTAAAATCTACTTTGTGTATTTTCCCATCAGCTTTGATAAACGTAAAATTTTCTGCGGTTTTTTCTATCGATTTTATAGAAGGTTGTTTTAGTAAAGCTAATTTTTCTTTGACTTTATCAACAGCAATCATAAATCTATCCAACGAAAAAGGTTTGAGCAAATAATCTATTGCCGAAAGGTCAAAGGCATCAAGGGCAAATTCCTTGTATGCCGTAGTGAATATGACAGAGGGTGGATTTTTGAGTGTTTTTAAAAATGCTATTCCATCCAAAACGGGCATATTAATGTCCAGAAAAAGTAAATCAACCGTTTGGCTTTCTAATACTTTCTTAGCTACAAAAACATTTTCGCAACTCGCTAATAACTCAATTTCAGGCAAATGAGAGCAGTATTTTTCTATAATTTGTCTGGCGATAGGTTCATCATCTACAATGAGACACGATATTTTATTTTCCATTTATCCTGAGTTTTACTTCGTAGTTAGTTGTCGTCTCGTTAATTTCCAAATCATACTCGCCTTTATATATCAAATCCAACCTTTTTTTTACATTGTCTAGGCCAAATCCGCTATGTTTTTGCTTGTCGTTGTACATATTATTATGAGAGTTTACTACCGAAAATAGTATTGAATTTCCCCAAGTTTTAAGGCTAATTTCTATATTTATTACATTATCCAAGCTGTTTTTGGAATGTTTAAACGCATTTTCTACAAAAACAATCAACAGCATAGGAGCTATTTTAAATGGCTTTTGAGGGTTACTTTCTTCAAAGTCTGTTTTTAAGTTGAGGCGTTCGCCTAAGCGTATTTTTTCAAAGTCACTATAGTTATTGATATAGTTTATTTCCTCTGCCATTGGCACTAAAATATCTTTGGCATCGTACACCGAATACCTCAACAAATCTGATAGTTTTAGCAATAAATTAGGTATTTTTTGGTGGTCGGTTAATGACAAACCGTACAGATTATTGAGGGTATTGAACAAAAAATGTGGGCTTAGTTGAGACTGAAGAAGCTGTAGTTCGGATTGACTATGCAAAGCAGTTGTGTTGGCTACGTCTAACTTGTATTCATTACGCATACGTGTAAGTTTTATGAGTAAGCCAATCAAGATACTAATACTAAAATAGATAATCAACGCTATAGCGACAACTAAAAACTCCAGATGAGAAATAAGAGTGTCTATAATAGGCATCAAAGATACTATCAGGGCGAAAGTCAAACCAATAAGTACCATAAATGTCCAATTACTAATATGCTTTTTTTGCCATAAGCTCGCCAAAAAACGACCTACAAATGCACCCAGCAACAACAAAATAGTTGCGATTAAGGCTATTTCGTCGTCATTATTCTTGAAAAAAATATCTGCAAATGCCATAAAGACGGTAAACAGGAGTATTGCAGCTAGAATAGACCGCCCCAAATAATTGCCGATTTTAACGGCTTCTTTTCCCAATATTTTTTCTAAAAAGCTCATTTTGTTTTTTTCTGCAAAATTGAATAGCCTCAACTATAATTAAAATTATTGACTTCAGAATCCATTATTTGACTGACGAAACGGTATTTAAACAGGTTAAAATTTTTGTCAGTCCTTTTTCCATGTTTGTCAATGCAAAATTGATTTCTGTCAGACTTGTTTTCTGGGCAATCTCAGGAAAACCAACTTTGTCAAAAAACAATGATGAAAAAACTATTTCTATTACTAATCCTATCGGGTCAAATATTGGCTCAAAATAAAAGTATAGTCGGGAGTGTCAAAGATACTCAAAATGAATCGGTGATAGGTGCTACTGTCAAACTTATGAACAGTAGCGACTCAAGTTTTGTGAAAGGAGGAATTACTGATATAAATGGGAATTTCCTTTTACAAAATTTATCTAGCGGCAGTTATTTTTTAGAAATCACTTCAATGGGTTTTTTGAAATATAGAAGTGTAAAAAGGACATTGGATCAACAACAAACCAAGGTGGAGTTGCCCGTTATTATCCTTTTGCCTGCTAGGAGTACTACTTTAAATGAGGTAGTTGTGAGTGCCAAAAAACCACTAATTGAGCAAGAAATCGATAAAACGGTTGTAAATGTAGGAACGATGATATCGGCAGCGTCCAGTAATACACTTGAAGTTTTGGGAAAAACACCAGGTATATCAGTGGATGCTCAGGGAAATATTAGCCTCTATGGAAAAAGTGGAGCAATGGTTTTGATTGATGGTCGCAGTACTTACATGAGCGGGACTGATTTGGTAGCTTATCTGAAATCTTTACCAGGCGGTTTGTTAGATAAACTCGAACTGATGGATAATCCACCTGCAAAATATGATGCCGCAGGGTCATCTATCATCAATATTATTTTGAAGAAGAATAAAGCAAGAGGTTTAACAGGTAATGTATCTTCAGGCATGTCGATGGGGCAAAAACTGAGAGCCAATAATAGTGTAAACGTTAATCTTAATCGTCAGAAAATCAATTGGTTTTGGGGAATAGACCAAAGTTTAGACAAGGACTACACAGAAGAAACATCACAAAGAACCATTTTCGATAATGACAAAATAAGTATAGCCAATATTCAGTCAAAAAACTATAGCGATTATAAATCTAATAGTCTCAGTGGAAGATTTGGGGCAGATTTTACATTGAGTGAAAAAACTATTTTGGGCGTGCAGTTTTTTTTACAAAATAGACCCCGTTCTGATGAAGCCAACTACGTAAATACGACAGCTAATCAGGAATTTAAAGGCAATAATAATGGCAAAATAGATTGGAACTCAAAATCTGCCAATGTCAACTTTAATCATAAATTCAATAGCAAAGGGCATGAGTTATCTGGAGATTTGAACATATTAAACTATCAGTCAGGAGGCTTACGAAACTTTAATAGAGTAACTGAAAATGAGCTTTTTGACAACAAACTATCCAACAATATTGATATCTATAACTTCAAAACAGACTATTCATTGCCATTGAGCAAAGGAGCAAGCTTGGAAAGTGGACTAAAGGTAAGTTTTGTCAAAAACGACAACGATGCACTTTTTCGGAATGAATCCGCTGCAATCATTTACAGCCGAAGTAACCACTTTATTTATCATGAAAATATAAATGCAGGATATGTAAATTTTAGAAAATCAATCAATAAGAAGTTGAGTTTGCAAATGGGTTTGAGAGCAGAAAATACCAATATCTTAGGAGAATTGTTACCAAACGAAAGTATTCAATATCAGCGATTTAATCAAAATTTTACCAACTTTTTCCCCAGTGTATTTTTAAGTTATAACCTAGACAGTTTAAAAAATCATAACCTTAGTTTTAATTTTACAAGAAGAATAAACAGACCCAATTATCAGCAATTTAATCCATTTCTAAACTATGTAGATGCCTATAATTACACACAAGGCAATCCAGCTTTACAACCATTTTACTTGAATTTAGTACGCTTTAAGTATCAGTATAAATCTATTTACACATTGGGTTTTGGCTATGACGGAGCAGATGGAATTCTGGGTGAAATAACCGTCAGAGAAGGCGAAACATTTATCCGAAAGCCATTTAATACGGGCATTGGTAACAGAATGTTTATGAATCATAATTTAACGTTACAACCGACCAAATGGCTAAGCTCAACATTGTACTTTCAATTGGCTCGATTTGACATTAAAAGTAACATAAACGGAGAAACCAATCATACAGTATTTTTTACGGCAAGAGTATCTACCAACCAACAAATTAGTTTTGGGAAGGGATGGTCAAGTGAACTTTCGGTGCAGTACAAAACCGAAGAAAGAATCTACCCGACAACAGTGCTAGCTCGGGCATCTGTTTACTTTTCGATGCAAAAAAAGATTTTGAAAGACAAAGGAGCAATAAAACTGAATATCAACGATATTTTTCACTCAGATACCTACCGAGAACGAATAGAAAACTTTCAGAATATTTACCAAAATAGGATTAATATAAACGATACTCAGCGAATTGGCTTGGCATTCAGTTATAGATTTGGTAACGAAAAATATGCCCGTAAACGCCGAAATAGAGACAATTCTGCTACCGAAGAGACAGAAAGAGTACAATAATCTGTGGGGAATTTCAGTTCCCCACTCTGTTTTTCTCTTCATCGCCAAAGCTATTGGAAGCTTTTTTTATATTCCCTCCAAAACTCCTCGAATAGGTTAATTTGATAACCCGATAAAAAGCGGTTTCATCACGCCAATGAGAAATCGTGTTGATGTCAAAAGCAATAGGTGTCATACCTCCGTTGTGTGAATAAACGTTAAACGAACGAAAAATGTCGGGTAAAGTAAGTAGAAAAACGCCTTTATCATCCTTGAGTTTTTTTCCAATGCCTACATTGGCTACACCAAAAGCTTTGATAAAATTAGGGCCTTCAAAATAGGGAAAATTATACCATCCAGAAAGTTCAATTTCAAAGTTTTTGGGTAAATTGATTTGTTGTGAAATATTCAGATTTTGAAATAAATAACGCTTTTCGGTAGGAGATAGGCTGTAAGAAACCTTATAATCTCTTAGTGAAGTGAGGCTACTCAAGGTAAATTTCCACCATTGGGTTATTTGCCAAGGGTAGGTAAAAAACAAATTCAGACTTTTCATATAATCAAGATTTTGAGGGGACGAAATGCCCATATCTTTGGTGGCATTTGATGTAATCTGATACCTCAAAATCGGATTCAAATCGTATTGTGCCGAAATACCAACACTTAATCCGTTTCTTGAATACTCTACTTTGAGTATATCAGAAAGGGTAGGTTTGAGAAGGGGATTTCCTGAGAAAATAAAAGTAGGGTCGGTATAAAACAAATTAGAAATCAAATCGGTATAAGCTGGGCGACTAATTCTGCGGCTGTAATTGAAATTTATCGATGTATTTTGATTAACGGCATACGTATAAAGTACTGATGGAAAGAATTTTGAAATCTCAAAAGGTTTATCTTGATTACTAAAATCCCTTTTCCAATATTCGTACCGCAAGCCCAAAAGAAGGTTAGCCTTATGATTAAGCAAAAATTTGAATTGAGAATAAGTCGCAACAATTTGTTCCTGACTTTTGAGTTGGCTTTGAGAACGTGGGTCTATTTCCCAGCCATCATTTACTTTTCTTTCTACTTTGCTATCATTTTCATTTTGTGCATAACTGATTTTTATGCCAAAATCGCCATTGATTTTTTCACTAAACTGCGTACTCAAATCGGTTTTGAAAACGCCCACATCAATTGTAGAAACGCTTTCTCCTCTATTTCCAAAAGTAAAAATTGAAAACGGAGGTTTGATGGCTTGCTTCTGTTTATCAAAATATGCTGAAGTGATAGTGGCAGGACTATTGTTGGCGTAATTAATGTAGGTCAAATCGACATTGAATTGTGTTTTTGAAGAAAAATTTTGCTTGAGGAAAACAGAAGCAATATTATTTTGTTTGGTTGTCAATCCGTCAGAAAGCATAACAATTTCAAAATATTCTCTATTTTTAGGCTGATAAGTACCGCCATTATTCACCAAATTTTGAGATTTATCAAAAGTTCCTACAAAATCTACTCCAAGTGTAGTTTTGGCATTGGGTTGATATTGTGCTGCAAAATTGAGATTATGAGTATTTTGGTATCGACGAGCAATCCCGTAAAAAGTGTTAAATGTTTCTCCCAACATAAACGAAGCCCCTGCCGTGCCATCGCCTTCATAGCCAGATTTACGAATATCATGGTTGAAGGAGTACGAGGCGTTCAGATTTAACTTTTTATATCCTTTAGAAAAGCCTATGGTTGTAAGAGCTTTCTCTCTATAACCATAACCAGCGGTGGCCGAAAAATTGATTTTTGTACCCAATGTTTCATTATTCTTGAAAATAATATTGATAATACCTGCTCCGCCATCGGCATCATATTGGGCAGTAGGCGAAGTAATCAATTCGATTTTTTCGATATTGTCCGCCACAGTATTTTCGAGTAAAGCCATAATTTCCTCAACGGGCATTTGTACTTTTCTGCCATTAAACAAAACTGTTACTCCATTTTGTCCATTGAGGCTAAATTGATTATTTCTTCGGTTGGTAATCACGCCTGGCAACCTTTCAAAAACTTGCAAGGCATTGCTTCCCTTAGTCAATAAACTACTTTGGATATTGATGATTTTGTCGATGGCAGTGGTCTGAATTAGCTCTCTTTTGGCTGCAATAGTTACTTCTTCCAGTGTATTGTTTTCTTCTTTTAGGTAAATAATTTCTAATTCGTGTGTTTTTGATATATTGCTGATATTAAATATGTTAGAGACAGAATTTCCGTATCCTATAAAACTTGTTTTAGTAAAAAAATCCCCTGCTTGTGAAAAATTTAAAGAAAAAACGCCAAGTTCATTGGTAGTTGTACCAGTAACCAGAGACGAATCCTTAGCTGAATATAAAATAACATTGGCGAAAGCTATCGGTTCATTTTTGGTATTCAGAACCTTGCCACTTATTTGTCCAAAAGCATAATTGGTTATCAGTAAAAAAAGGAATAGCTTTTTCATTTTCTTGTTTTTTGATTCAAAGAAAATAAAAGACTAAATTGAACATTTCTGAGATTGATGAACAGACTATTAATATTGACAAAATGTAGGGTTTGCGGTTTTTTGCATTTGGTCAATTATTTTATACACTTTGTCAATCACAAGTCAGACTTTATAGTAAAGTGGTTAATTTTCATTTTTAGACTAAAATGCAAAACTGGTTTTTCAAATATAAACTCCATCATATTCCATTTTGGATTGCCTATCATCTGCTTTGGATGATGATAAATATAGGTAATTTCGATGGTGTAATTGGGTATCTTTTTAAAGGCGAATTACCTGTTAAATTTATTGGATATATTATTTTTCAGGCAGCAGGAGCATATTTTAATTTGTATTATCTGATTCCGAAATTTTTGTATGTGGGCAAATACCGCAGCTATATTTTATTGGTTATTCTTACGGTTTTGATTTGTACGGGTTTTATTACTTTAGGCTATTTTTTGAATGCTTATTTATCAAAAATGACCTTTTTTGAATTATTCAACAAACGTCCAGACCAATGGTTTATCATTTTTTCGACGGCGGCTTTACCTTCTACGGTAGGCTCTATGACCTTGGCCATGAGTATAAAATTGGGTAAAAACTGGCTTAATGCCGAAAGGAAACGTCTTACACTTGAAAAGGACAATCTTGAAACCGAATTGAAGTATCTGAAATCTCAAATCAATCCCCATTTTTTGTTCAATACCATCAACTCTATTTTTGTTTTGATTCACAAAAACCCCGATTTGGCATCTGAATCGCTGGCAAACTTTTCAGAAATGCTTCGCTATCAGCTTTATGAATGTAACGACCAAGAGATTTTATTGAGCAGAGACTTGCTGTTTTTAGAAAATTTTATCGAATTGGAGTCATTACGTCTTAACGAAAATCAGACCGAACTTTTGTTTGAAATTGACCATGAATCGGCTCATGGAGTAAAAATTGCACCGTTTATTTTATTACCTTTTGTCGAAAATGCTTTCAAGCACATTTCAAAAGGAAAAACGCAAAAGAATTTCATAAAACTTCTTTGTTCGGTAAAAGAGTCGGAGGTTTTTGAATTAAGTATTCGAAATAGTTATCATGCAGAAACGAATATTGAAAGTTCAGGAATCGGTCTGAAAAATGTAAAAAGAAGGTTAGATTTGGTTTATCCAGAAAAACATCATTTAGAAATTGAAAAAGGAACTGATTCATTTAATGTTAGTTTGACAATCAAT
This sequence comes from Flectobacillus major DSM 103, assembly GCF_000427405.1. Classification (NCBI taxonomy): domain Bacteria; kingdom Pseudomonadati; phylum Bacteroidota; class Cytophagia; order Cytophagales; family Flectobacillaceae; genus Flectobacillus; species Flectobacillus major. The sequence goes on along the minus strand of NZ_ATXY01000003.1, from coordinate 5,715 downwards.
TTGAATTAACCCATTTGTAGATGAAACTTAGATGTGTCATAGTAGATGATGAACCATTGGCAAGCGAAGGGCTGACTAGATATGTTGAGGTAATTGATTATCTTACACTTATTGGCGTTGCCGAAAATCCTATCGAGCTTAATAAAATCCTTGAAAGCCAAGCTGTTGACCTTATATTTCTGGATATTCAGATGCCACACATGACAGGACTTGATTTTTTGAGAATAAAAACTAATCTCCCAATGGTGATACTGACTACCGCCTTCCCCAATTACGCTCTGGAAGGTTTTCAGTTTGATGTGGTAGATTATCTGCTCAAACCCATCACCTTCAATCGCTTTTTTAAAGCTACTAACAAAGCCAAAGAATTATATTCTCTTAAAAATCAGCCTCCTAATTTATCTCCTCAGAAGAGCGAACCTGATTATCTTTTTATCAAATGTGAAAGTAAATACGAGAAAATTCTGGTTGACGAAATATTGTTTGTACAAGCACTCCAAAACTATGTCATTATTTATACCAATAAAGGCAAATACATGACCCTTTTGCCCCTGAAAACAGTAGAAGAATATCTTGATTCAAATACATTTTTGCGGGTTCATAAATCTTATTTGGTTGCTATCCCGAAAGTTGATGGTATAGAAAATAATGAAATAAGTATTCAAAATCATATCATACCCGTAAGTAGAAATCTCAAAGAGCGAGTAATCAATATGGTAGTAAAGAACAAGCTGCTGAGTAAATAAATACTGCTCATGGAGCTATGATAAGCTCCATGAGCAGTATTAAAAGTGATAGAATGAACCCTATTGATAAGATAGTGCTGTTTGGAAAGAAGGAAGAATTCAGTTCCTTACCTGCTTTTATGGTCATCTACAAAACTGTTCAAATAGGCTAATTTAATAAGCTCAACTTCTATAAAATGAAAATTATTTCAAAAGCTTGATTTTAATATCTTTAAAATAAGCTACACTTTTAGGGTCATGCCCCTGCAAGGCAATTGTTCCTGAGCTTAGTTTTTTTAGTCCACGGTCGGAAGGAAGAACATCTGGCTCGGTATAGTCAACGGCAACTTTATTATTGATTTTAATAACAATTCTTTTGCCTTTCACAATGATATGGTATTCGTACCATTCGTTGTCTTTAGCCAAATTTTCTTTTACGTCACTAATACCATACAAACTTCCTGTTTTTCGCCAGTCGGTATGTGTTTGGTTCACCTGAATCTCGTATCCTTTTTCGGGCCAGCCAGAAGCTTGGTAAGCAGTATGAATAAATATGCCTGAATTAGAACCCGGTAATGTTTTTGCTTTTAGTTTTAGTTCAAAGTTTTTGAAATCATGGTTTCCCACAGTTCCTTCATAGAATAAATGTGTGCGTTCGCCTGCTACTTTTATCGTTCCGTCTTCGATAGAAAATGTTTTTGGATTTTCCTCATTGACACGCCAGCCTGCAAAAGACTTTCCATCAAAAAGTGACATCCATGTATTGTTTTTTTTCTGAGCAAAAGCCGTTTGTATTGATACCAACAAGCAGAGAAATAAAGATAGTTTTTTCATGTTTACATTCTTGATTTTCCTTTTAAGGGATGAGTTGTTTTATTGAATTACTAATGTACGAATACATTTTGGCTATCAATGTCAAAATCTGCTGTGTGGGTGTCTGTGGGGGTGTGCGATGAAAATATTCACCCTCTCTTTTCACAATTACTTTCAATACGATTAATTACTATTTTCCATTTGAAAGCGATATTACAAACCAACTTTGTGTTCGGCGAAAGTACATAAATTACCTAGCAACTCGCTGAGTTCTTTACCTGTTTCAGTAATCGAGTATTCTACTTTTGTAGGTGTATCGTTGGTAAAGTCTTTTTGAATAAGCTTATATTTTTCAAGCAATTTTAGTCGCTCGCCAAGAATATTATCACTAATAAACTGTAGGTCTTCTTTGATACTCGAAAAACGCTTATGACCATCTTCGATACTAAATAAAACATCGGTTATCCAGCGTTTGCTTAGCACAAAAATTAGCTCATTCAAAGCACATTTATGTGTTAAAAACACTTGGTTGTTATAATTTGTCGAGCTTATTTTCCGATTTGTCATTGTTTTATAGGAATACCTTTTCTTTTGTGCTTTATCAATAACGTTTTATATTTTATAACAGCAACAACAACTCCTGAGCTTTTGTAATTAACTCTTGGCAAGCGTTTTTATCTAACTTTTTATTTACTAAATCTCGTATTTCAGCTTGAAGGCTGTTTACTGGTAATGTTTCAGTTACAGGTGGCAGGTTTTCTTGAACCACACTTTCCAACTCTTCAATATTGGTAATAGGCTTTGATACCAACGTTTTTCCTAGGGCTGTAATAGTCGACTTGGCTACCTTGGTTTTACCTACCAAAATATCTTGTTTTAGGCCTGTTTCTAGCTTGTCAAGCCCCATCGCAAAATCACCGTCACGTTTAATGGTTCTACCACTTACACCATATTCTTGGCTCAGAGCAACAGAGGCATCTAGCAAATCGCCATTTTTTTGATTACCACCTCTTGTATTTTTTTGCTGTAAATATTTCAAGCCTCGATAATACGAAATTTGTTCGGGTGTAAGGTTACGACGGCCCAATTGAAAATCAATCATGTATTCTTTTACTTCGTCGAGCGAAGCAAAACGCATGATATTGATGCGATAATCTAAATGATTTTTTTTACAAATACTAAACCTATTATGACCGTCGATAAGGATATAAATAGGTGTTTTGGCTTGGTCTAAGCCCGCAGCGGTCGAATCCGTTTCCCAAATAGACAATGGGTCTTTGACCCCATGCTTCACTATATTTTGTTCTAATTGGGTTGATTCTTCGGCTGTTAATGGTGGTATTAGGTCACGAAGCTCGTCGAGAATCACAATTTGCGATTTAATCAACTCTTCAGATGAAAGCAGAGAAGGTCGCAAATCATGCGTTTTCTCTTTCATAATATTCATAAAATCTTTTTTTGCCATGTTCTTAGAATGCCATTATTTCTGTTGCAAGCGAATAGTATTGTTGCCAAGAGGCCGATTTGGGCGAATATGAATACAAATCTTCTTTAGCCACCTGCGACTGTTTTATGACCGTGGCACTTTCAATAACGGTTTGGTAAATATTGAAGTTTTTGAATTTTTCCTCAATATGAGTCATCATACTTTTGTGGACACTTTGGTTTTTGTGTACCATCGTAAATACGATTCCTTTTACTGTCAGGGTAGGGTTGATATACGAACGCACTTCAGCAATTCTGTTGAAAAGGCTTTCAACGCCATGATAGGCACTTGCTTCGGGCTGAATCGGTACTACACAATAATTGGAAGCTACCAACGAACAGGTTGTACAAATTCCCAAACTAGGTGGGCAATCTATCAAAATATAGTCGTATTGGTCTCTTACTTCATCAATTTTAAGCGTAAGTCTTCGGTCGGCTCCAATGGCGTTGCCTAATTCTGATTCTTTATAAGCCATTCGGATATCCGATGGAGTCAATTCCAAGTTGTGGCTTACGGTAATGGTCGGCAAAGGCAAGTTTCCTAAAAGTGCATCGATTACTTGATGCTCGGGTTCATGAATGCCAAAACACTGCGAAAGATTGCCCTGTGAGTCCATATCAATCATCAAAACTTTGTTGCCCAAAATACTAAGGGCTTTACCCAAATTGATGGTGGTAGTGGTTTTGCCAACGCCTCCTTTGTGATTAACAATAGAAATTACTTGGGCTTTGTCGAATAGGGCATCGGTGTAGCCATAATTTCTGAGAACTTCATCAATTGCGGGAATATGCTTGGCAGGAATATCTTTTTGCTCGGAAATAGCCTTATGCAATGTTTTGGAAGGGATATTAGCTTCTTTCTCGATTTGAGAAAGATTGAGTGCTTGTTTTGAGCGTAAAAAACGAATAATCTTATCTTGTGTTATCATTCATTTAGGTAATTTTTTATCTTTTGTATAAACAAAAGTAACATTTTTTATCCCTAAATGCTAGTGTTTTTTGCTTTTAAAATAGTTGTTGGTTCTAATTTTTAGACGAAATAATGTATAAATCATCAAGTATAAATAATATTTTGCTGGTAATCAGTAGTTTATGTGCTAATACATTTGTGGGGAAATTTATTTTTTGTCTCAATATCGGCTCTTATGCGACTTTTTTGGAAAAGTATTGTAACTTTTTTCACAAGTATAAAAGTTATTAATCGTGTTGATATGATATATTATGAGATTTAATGTATTGATTATTAGTGGTTTATTGGTTGTACTGCATTTTAGGAGAAAGTAGTGCTATTTGTTCTCCAAAACGATTAAGTAATATTTGCACCTATTAAATTTCCCCAAAAGTCGCCTTAGGTATTTTTATCATTGTACTCAGCGTAGGAAAATACAATAATTATGTTGATACTGTTATTTAGCTGATAAATTTTGCTAAAACAGGTGATTTTTTTGGGTATTGTAATGCCATAAATAGGCTTTTGGGTAAGTATTATTCAAAAAAGAATACTGTCGTAATATTTCTCCTTTTGTATGTCTTCCTAAAAAAAATCTTTGTTAAAACAAACTTTTTTGTGAGCGAATAAGTTTTAAGGATATACTATTATAAGATGATTTTTTTGATTTGAAATTTAATATTATTTAACTTTACCTAACGGTGTTAAATAATTTAATAAAATATGGCAAGTAAAGACAGGATATTACGGCATAAAGAGGAAATCAAGAACAATATTCTTGAGGCAGCCTGTAAAATCGTAAAAGAAGAAGGGTGGCAAGGCTTGAGCCTACGAAAAATTGCCGATGCTATAGAATACACAGCTCCGATTATTTACGAATATTTTGCTAACAAAGAGGCTATTCTTCAAGAATTAACCAAACAAGGTTATGGGGTGCTTAACCAAAGTTTGATGGAAGCCAAAAATAGCAAAACCGATACGGCCGAACAACTAGAGGCAATGTGGTTGACTTATTGGGAGTTTGCATTTGCCAATAAAGAAATGTATCAATTAATGTTTGGTGTAGAAATGACAACCTGCCAAATGATGGCTTATCCCGAAATAAAAACACCTTATCGACTGGTTACGGCTACTATTATGGAGTTGATGAAAGATTCTACGCCTTCTGAAGATACGATTTGTCAAAAATACTATACCTACTTTTCGGTGGTACATGGGCTTATCTCAATCAATTTGGTAGGAAATGGTTTGTCTAACGAAATCAATCATAAGATACTCAAAGATGCTATTTCGGGAATAACTCGTTCGTTGATGCAAAACTAGAATATTGTTTTCTTCTTCCTTTGTAGCATTATCCATAAATTATTTTAGAAAAAGTATTTTTTCTGGAACTATTACGCTAGTATGGCGGTTTCTCAAATAACTACTTAACGGTGTTAAATATTTTAATATCACTTAAATATACATATTATATTATTTTATCTAATTATTAATCAAGTAATTAGATTTTTTTAAAAGCTTTTATTTAACAGCGTTAAATTATTTATCTGTTAATTTTTGATTTAATAAAAAGCCACTTAAAATATAATAAATCTAATTTTTTGTTATTTAACAGTGTTAAACAATTTAATATAAACAGATTGGTAAATTATTAAGGATCGTTATCTATCAACCTTGGGCGAGTGCCATTGGTATTGTTACCAAAACCCTCAATAAATCATTCAATTACTAAAAACCAACTAA
>NZ_ATXY01000002.1 GCF_000427405.1 Flectobacillus major DSM 103 | reverse complement strand
AATAAAATTTGTGATAATTATATTTGTGATAGTATTCTCTAACAATGATGCTATGCCGAGAAAAAAACAATTACCAGCAACTGACTCTGATATAAAGCTGATTAGAAAGGCTAATGAGTTTGTAGAAGCAAGATATAAGTTTGATATTTGGGAAACAAGGGTGTTCGCATATATGCTTACCATGATTAAATATTCTGATACTGATTTTGCTGAATATAAAATCAATGTGGGCGACATTGTGAGAGAATTTGATTTGAACAGGGGAGGGCTTGTTTATGAGGAAATCAAAAAGGCAAGTGAGAAACTTTTATCAAAGAAGGTTCAAATTGAGAGAACAACCCCCGAAGGAGAGGTTGAAATTTTAGATACTTACTTGGTGGTATCTACTGCAAGACCAAAAGAAAACAGTAAAGACAATTATATCAAACTCAGTTTTCATCCATCGCTCAAACCATTTCTGATTGAATTAAAGCAAAGATATTTGGTTTATGATATTAGAAATATCTTGAGCCTTACAAGTATCTATTCTATCAGATTGTTTGAGCTACTCAAGCAATACCAAAAAATCGGGAAAAGAAGATTTGGGATTGATGAGTTGAAGATGCTACTTTCAATTGAACCCGATGAGTATGTTTTATATGGTCATTTCAAGGATAGAATCATCAAAAAAGCTCAAAAAGACTTGCGTGAGCATACCGATATTTATTTTGAATTTGATGAAGAAGCCGAGAAAAAAAGGGTTTATGCAATCACATTCTACATCTATGAGAATAAGAAAAATCAGCGAATAAAGCCCGATATAGGAGCGAATGGCAGTGAAGCCCCCAACACACCAAATACGTCTAAAGAAAAGGCAAAAACTAAGGAGGAAGACCCAATTGTTGAGCAAATATTTGAGAAGGTAAATAAGTACGTCTCAAAGTTACAAGTCAAAAAATGGGTGAAGGAAGTCCCAGTGGAGCAGATTGAAAACGCAATTACTTATACGATTAATTATATTGGTGCAGGAAATAAGGTTGGAAATATTGGTGGATTTCTCAATACAATGGTACATACTCCAAACTTATTTGATAAGTTTGAAGAGAAGAAAACTAAAGCCAAGAAAGCCACCAAGAAACAACAAGAAACAAGCGGACAAGTTGAAATTAAGAAAGCAGAATTACAACAAGTACGGTCAGACTTAGAAGTTGCAACAAAAGAGCTTGAAACAAGTATTTTCAGCCAAAACCCATCATTGTACGATACAATCATTACAAAGATTCAAGGAAATCAATTTTACGACCATAAGAAGACCATAGAGGAGAACTTACAGCGAGATAGTATTAGAGGATTGCGAGGAGCTATTTTGCAAGAGATGTTCCCAGAGTATAAGGCTTTATTAGACCAGTTTGACACAAGAATTAAAGTAATAAAGGGAGAGTTGCAAGTATTGGGGTATCGGGATTGAAAAGCACCCAAGCAAGAGCCAAGCGAGATACAAAGTGAATTTATCAATAAGGTTCGCCCACTATTTGAGCAGGAGCAGGGGAGAGTACAGCAATTGAAAGTAGAATTATTGGAATTGAAAGAACAACATACTCAAGAGAAACAAAACCTTAATTTACAGGTTAGCGAAAACAAGATTACCAAAAAGGAAGCTATGCAAGCGACCTTTGAGATTAGTAAAAAATATACTCAAAGAATTGAGGAACTAAGCGAAACCCTACATACATTGTGAGTAGATTTAAGAAACCCATAAATACGGGAAACTGTATTTATGGGTTTAGAATATAAGCATTTTAATTGTTAAATAATAATTTATGTACGGTCGTAGAGATTTTAAAGACTGGTTTAGCTATTCTCGTGAGAGAATGGATAGTATGGCTAATGAAATAAAAAAACAGTCAAAAGATTACATACTTAACGTTAATGAAGATGATTATAAAAGTTACCTATTTGATAGGTACTCATTAGAACCATTGGAAATAATAGAAGCTACTAAAATAATACACCCTCCTATACAAAAAGAGCATAAAGACTGGAATGAGAGTGAAAGATTTAGATATAATAAGTATTATTTAGAGTGCAAAATATCTTTCCAATTTAATGGAAACTCGGATTTATGGTATATCAGAGCAACAACATTTTCCTTATCTGGAACTCCCGATATAACAGTTAGCGGTAATACTCTAACATATATTTTTACTATTCAAAACAAAGACCCGAAGGAATTTAATAAAGAAAGTGAGTGGAATTATAGTAATTTGAAAAATGCTATTGATTATTTGAACAAAGATATTGAATCATATAACCGTGAAATTCTACCCAAAATCTCACAAATATTTTCACAAATTAAAGCTCATTATTTGAGCGAAAATGAGTTTTTCAAGGCAATAAATGTAACTCAGATTAATTCTGATAATAAAACGTATGCTGTCCCTGTAATTACAAAGAAAAAGACGATTGAAAAACCAAATGCTGAAAAAAGAAGCTACGTAACTAATCCAGTAATTGATGATGTAACATATAACAATATCATTTCTTGTTTGCACCAAACAGGGGCATCAATGGAAAAGAAACCATCATTGTATGCAGGAAAAGGAGAGGAAGCTATAAGGGATTTATTTTTGCTACAATTGGAACTTAGATTTGAAAATGGAACGGCAACAGGGGAAACATTTAATAGAGGTGGTAAGACAGATATTCTTTTAAAAAATACAGATGGTTCAAATTTATTTGTAGGTGAGTGCAAGATTTGGAAAGGAGAAAAAGTATTTTTTGATACAATATCACAACTTTTAAGCTACCTGACATGGCAAGATTCTAAGACATCAATTTTATTTTTTGTTAAAAATGAAAGTATAGTAAAGGTTGTGGATACGGTGAAAAGTATTGTTTCAAAACATGAAAATTTTATAGTAAAAAAAGGGGAGACAGACCGCTCAGTGAGCTGTATCTTTAAATTACCCCAAGACCCACACAAACAAATCAAATGTGAAATTATCTTATTTCATTTTGAAAAATAACCCATAAATACAGGAATATGGGTTTATGGGATTGAGGGTTTTATGTAGATACATAAAAAATTCGTGCTTCGCACGAATAAAGGATTGATTTTTAAGTGAAATAAACATATAGTACAATATTTATTCAAAATATACCCAATGGACGGAGCATCATTAAACATTACGCAAGACCTCATTCAAAAGCTCAAGGAAATAGTACCGCAAGCGTTTACTGAAGATAAGATTGATATATCACGTCTTCAGACGATTTTGGGTGATTCTTTCACGACTGATGCAGAGCGTTACGGCTTATCATGGGCAGGGAAAAGTGAAGCGTATAAAGTTCTACAAAGCCCATCAACGGCTACACTCATACCAAATCCTGACCAGTCGATTGATTGGGATAATGCTGAAAATATCTTTATCGAGGGGGAAAACTTGGAAGTTTTAAAAGTCCTTCAAAAGTCATATTATGGTAAGGTCAAAATGATTTATATAGACCCACCATACAATACAGGGAACGATTCATTTATTTATCCTGATAAGTTTAGCGAGACCAAAGAAGAATATCTCAAACGTATTGGAGATAAAGATGATGATGGTTTTATGATGAAACAAGGCTTGTTTCGCAAGAATAACAAAGAGAATGGACAGTTTCATAGTAATTGGCTTAATATGATGCTACCACGTCTATTTTTAGCAAGGAATTTACTCAAAGATGATGGAGTAATATTTGTTTCAATAGATGATAACGAGCAAGCTAATTTGAAAATATTAATGGATGAAATTTTTGGAGAAGAAAATTTCATTGTTGGCTTTATATGGCAGAAAGGAGCAGGAACTCAAAATGATAATAAATATGTCGCAGTCTCACATGAATATGTTTTACTGTACGCAAAAAATAAAGAAAATTGCAATCTTTATAAATTGCCCCCGACTAAAGAAATGTTGAAATCTTACAATTTATCAGATGAATATGAAAAGGAAAGAGGAAAGCACTATTTAAGAAACCTTAATGACTTTAGCATTGGAGACCGCCCAGGATTACACTATGATATTGTTTGTCCTGATGGAACAGTATTAGATGGTAAAAAGCACCGCTGGCGTTGCGATGAAAAAAGATTTAGCTGGAGGGTTGAGACAGGAAGGATAGTATTTGAAAAAAATACAAGTGGTAAATGGGATGTTCTATATAAACAATATCTCTTTGAAACTAAAGAAGAAATTATAATGGATAGTAATGGAAATATGCTTACTTATGGCAAAATTCCCGATAGTCTTTTGATTAAAGTTGCAATGACTGGTGATGGTACAAAGGAAATCAAAAGTGTTTTTGATGAAAATATATTTTCATACCCTAAGCCTACTAACTTAATTAAGCATTGTTTGCAGATAACAACAAAAAATAATGATATAGTTGTTGATTTTTTTGCTGGTTCTGGAACAACTGCTCAAGCAGTAATGGAACTCAATGAAGAAGACGGTGGAAATAGAAAATATATTTGTGTTCAATTGCCCGAATTAACAGATGAAAAAAGTGAAGCATTTAAAGCAAATTATAAAACAATTTCTCAGGTAACACAGAAAAGAATTAAGAAAATAATTGATAAGATAAAAGATAGTCGAAACGGAAAACTTGAACTTGAAAAGCATAAAAATTTAGGATTCAGAAAGTACACCCTTGCAAGCTCAAACTTCAAAATTTGGCGTGGTGATGTGGTAGAAAATGAAGAGGATTTGATAAAACAAATGCAATTGTTTACTACGCCACAAAAGGAAAATACACAAAGTGAGAATATCCTTTGGGAGTTACTCATTAAAAATGGTGTACCATTGACTGAGAAAATAGAGAGTATTACTTTACAAGATGGTGCAAAAATCTATTATACAGCAAACAAAAAATTGGCTTTTGTATTAGATTCATACACCGATGAAGTACAGACCGCAGTATTAGCATTAAAGCCAAAGAATATCATTTGTTTAGATAGCTTATTTCATAATAACGACAACGTAAAGACCAATGCACAGCTCAAATTTGAGGACAACGGTATTTCATTTAAGACCATCTAAGCTATGAAAATACAATTTGAGAAAAACCAACAATATCAATTAGATGCCATTCAATCGGTTATTGATATTTTGGAAGGGCAAGACCTAAACACCACAGATTTTGAATTTACACTTGCAGATGAAAATAAAGGAAGCTTGCAATTTACAGAAACAGGCGTAGGTAATAGATTGACCGTTACACCTGAGCAAATACTTGCTAATATTCAAAAAGTACAGGTTCAAAATGAGGTTGAGCCGTCAAGCGAGTTGGAAAAAATTGGTTTCAAAGATGATAAAGGCGATATAGTACGACCAAGTTTTGGTAACTTCTCAATCGAGATGGAAACAGGGACAGGTAAAACTTACGTGTATTTGCGTACCATCTACGAACTTAATAAAGTCTATGGTTTCAAGAAATTTGTAATCGTTGTGCCATCGGTCGCTATCCGTGAGGGTGCAATCAAAAATCTTGAAATTACTTTTGAGCATTTTCAAGATTTATACGAAAATACCCCTGCCAGCTTCGAGGTGTACGACTCCAAGAAATTAGTCAGTTTATCAAATTTTGCTCGTAGTAATACGATTCAAATTATGGTAATCAATATTGATAGTTTCACTAAAGATGCAAACGTAATCAACCAAGTAAGAGAGAGGGGAGTAAGACCGATTGAGCATTTACAGGGAACAAGCCCAATCGTAATAGTGGACGAACCGCAGAACATGGAAACCGATATAAGGAAGAGAGCCATTGCGAACTTGAACCCATTATTTACGTTGCGTTATTCAGCAACTCATACAAACTTGTATAACCTAATTTACAAGCTTGACCCAGTAAAAGCGTATGATTTAGGTTTGGTAAAGCAAATTGAGGTTGATTCTGTAATTGCACAAAATGATAACGCAGGAGCATTTGTAAGTTTAGATAATTTCAAGCTTGCTAAAAGTTCAACGTCAGCCGTTTTAACTATACTCAAAAATGAAAGTAATGGAGTAGTTAAAAAGTCAGTAACGGCAAAAACTGGTGATAATTTGTATCAGCTATCCAATAGGGTAGAATCTTACAAAGAAGGCTATATTATCAATTACATTGACTCAGAAGAGGAATATATTGAGTTTTCGAGTGGTACAGCATTGTATAAAGGCAAACCACAGGGGGGGATGAATACTGAGATTCAAAAGGAAATGATAAGGGCAACCATCGACAACCATTTGAAGAAGGAAAAAGAATTGAACGCTAAAGGTATCAAAGTCCTTTCAGTTTTATTTCTTGATAAGGTTGCCAATTATCGTGTGTATTCGCCTGATGGTACAGCTCAGAAGGGACAGTTTGCAATATGGTTTGAGGAGCTTTTGACGGAAGCACTCAAAAGCCCAAGATATAAAGACTTGTACTCGTATGACGTTGCTCAGATGCACGATGGTTATTTCTCCCAAGATAAAGGTAAGTTCAAAGATAGCTCAGAAGGTCGCTCAACTAAAGCCGATGATGAAGCATACAGCTTGATTATGAAGGACAAAGAAAGACTTTTGGACATGGCAACCCCATTACGTTTTATTTTCAGTCACTCAGCCTTGAGAGAGGGATGGGATAACCCAAACGTTTTTCAAATTTGTACGCTAAACGAAACAAGGTCAGAGATTAAAAAACGCCAAGAAATCGGGCGTGGTTTACGTTTGTGTGTCAATCAGTCTGGAGAGAGAAACACCGACAGGGGAGTAAATAAACTTACTGTAATAGCCAATGAAAGCTATGAAGATTTTGCCAAAGCATTACAGAAAGAAATTGAAAATGATTGTGGAGTTAAGTTTGAGGGCAGAATTAAAAACGCACGTAACCGCCAAAAGATAGAATTGAAAAAGAATTGGGAATTAGACCAACACTTTTTGGATTTATGGAATCGTATCAAGCATAAAACAGAGTACAAGGTTGATTATAAAACCCAAGACCTCGTTGATACGGCAAGCGAAGCAGTAAAGCAAATGCCAACCGTGCCAAAACCTCAGATACAGCGTATTAAAACAGAAACTAAGTTTTTGAGAGATAAGGACGGTAATTTGCTTGAGGTTGGGGGTGATGTGAAAAGCTCAAAAGAGCGAGCAGTATCAGATATTAAATTTGAAATACCTGATTTTGTGGGTTATATCCAGTCAAAAACAGAACTTACAAGAAACACTGTATCACAAATTATTTTGAATTCTGGACGTATCAATGAGATTTTCAATAATCCGCAGGTATTCATGGATTTAGTCGTAAAAGCCATTAAATCAGAGTTTGATAAGCTTAAAGTAAATGGTATCAAATATGAAAGAATTGCAGGGCAGAGCTACGAAATGACATTGTTTGAAAGTGAAGAAATCGAATCATATATTGAAAATATGATTACGGTAAAGAATCAAGAAAAGACACTTTATAACTATGTTTTGATTGATTCATTATCAACACCTGAGAGAACTTTTGCCCAGGAATGCGAGACCAGGGATGATGTATTATTTTATATTAAATTGCCTTCATGGTTTTTGGTCAAAACACCTATTGGAAACTATAACCCCGATTGGGCATTGATAAAGCAAGAAGATGGAGAACAAAAGAAAGTGTATTTTGTAGCCGAAACCAAAGACCCGAAAGCAGCCAAAGACAAAGCGTTGCTCAGGGAGAGCGAGAGAATGAAAATTAAGTGTGGAGAAAAACACTTTGCTGAGTTTTCAAATGAAGAAGTACAGTATAAAGTAGTTGGTAGTTTAGGGGATTTATAAAAATATTTTGTTTTAGAATATAGTTTTATATGACTGAAAATTATACAAGTCCATCAAGGGTTACTTTTGGTAGAGCGATTCCTCCAATCAAAATGATTGAAGTATTCTCGGCTTCTGAGTGGGAAACATTCATTGAAGAATGGCTTGACCTAAAGAAAAAAGAATATTTTAGTATTGAAAGACTTGGGGGAGCAGGAGATATGGGTCGTGATGTTGTTGCTTATAGAGAAGACCCACAAATTAATACTAATTATAAGTGGGATTGTTATCAGTGTAAACATTATGGTAATAGTTTAACCCCATCAGATGTAATAATTGAATTCGGTAAAATTATTTATTTTTCATATCTGAAAAAATACCCAGTTCCTCAAAAATATTATTTTGTTGCACCTAAAGATTGTGGCACGAGCTTATCTAATCTTTTAAATGACCCTCGCAAGTTAAAAGAAGAAGTAAAGAAACAGTGGAAATCTAAATGTGAAGAACACATTACAAAAGTTAATACAGTAGAGTTGACGGGTGAGCTACTGGATTACTTTGAGTCATTTGATTTTTCAATATTTAGTAAAGTTCAAAGAAAAAAAGTAATTGAAGAACATTCTGCTCACCACAATCATCTAATAACTTTTGGTGGGAGATTGCCTGAAAGACCTAAATTAATAAAGGAAAGTATTGTATCATCTGAAATACAACAGAATGAAATCGTATATGTAAACAATCTCTTTGATGCTTATAATTCAACTGGAATTGTAAATATTAACAAATTAGAAGACTTAACAGATAAATTTGAAAACCATTTCACAAAAGCAAGGTTGGGTTTTCATTTTGCAGAGCAACTTAGAGTTTTATATAGAGATAGTTTGCCCCAAGACACCTTTGAAGATTTCCAAGAAGATATATATAATGGAATAAGTAATACTTTGGATGAAAATTATGATGATGGATTTAAAAAAGTAAAATCGGTTGAAGATAGGTCTCAACAAATAATTATAACATCAAATCCTTTGTGTGAAGTTAGTAAACCACAAGACAGAATAGGTATTTGTCATCAACTTTCAAATAATGGAAAAATTAACTGGAAAATATAACGAGGAGAATATACAGCCTTTTAATAATAGTATTGAGACAGGGTTAAGGGTTCTTGCTATTATTACTGCTGGGTATCCTAAATCATATGATTTGCAAACACTTGTATATTTAGATTATTTGACGGTACATACAGGAGACATAGATAGTACGATGAAAAGCTTACACCCAGCAGTTCCAAGCAGAAAAGGTGAGCTGTTTATTCGTAGAGCTATAATTGATAAAAGCCTAAGCCTTTTTGAGAAGAAAGGATTAATTAAGAGAATTTTTCAAGATACTGGTATAGAGTTTGAAGCGGGAGAAAATGCTGTCCCATTCATTGAAAGTTTAAGCGAACAATACTTTATAGACCTAAATATAAGAGCAAAATGGGTTATTGATAAGTTTACTAATTTGAGTTCAAGTGAATTGGATTTACTTATGAAAAAATATATGGTAGATATGAGTAAAAATTTTACTTTAAACCTAATTCACGATAATGAGTAAAGGATTTATAATCACAAAGTTGGTTTTACAAGGTCTTAATGTTGAACAAGCATTGATAGTGTTTAAACAAGGTCTTAATGTTATTACTGGTCCAACTGATACTGGCAAAACATTTGTTTACGAATGTTTAGACTTTATGATGGGAGGAGAAAAATTAAATAGATTAATTACGGAAGCTAACAATTATGAAAAAATCTTTTTAGAGATAAAGGCAGAAGAAAAATTTTATACTTTAGAGAGGGCTATAAAAGGCGGTGATTTTAATTTATACCAATCTAATTATGAGCTAATTAATTCTGTTAAAGGTGAAATCTTGGCTCACAAGCACAACGCTAACAGCACAAAAACGATTTCTGCTTTTTTTCTACAACTTAATAATTTATGGGATAAAAAGATTAGAATAAATAATGACGGAAAGGTAAGAACTCTATCATATAGGGATATTTGTCATTTAATGCTGGTAAGTGAAAATCAAGTAACTACTACAAAATCTCCCATCATTCATAATGGTCAAACCCAAAAAACAGCAGAAGTAAATGTTACAAAGTTTATTGTTACAGGTAAAGACGATAGTAGTTTAATAGCTTCTTTGGATAAAGAGGTTATTGCTTCAAGAAAAGGAAAATTAGAGCTATTAGATGAGATTATCGAAGACTTTAAAACTAACATTACTTTTTCGGAGATTGAACAAGAAATAGAGAGTAAAAATAAGCAAATAGAACAATTAAAAATAGAACAAGACTCTCTCCTTGGGGAATTTACCATTCTTGATAAGCAAAGAAAGGTTTATTCAAAAGAGCTTTTTGAAATTTATAATAAGATAGAGAGTTATGATGAAATTTTAACTCGTTCATCATTACTATATCAATATTATAATACCGATATTCAAAGATTAACATCAACGATTGAAGCGGGTTTTTTACTTCACGATTGTACTGACAGTCAATTGTGTCCACTTTGTAATAATAAAATTGAAAGAGAGGTAGAAGAAAATGAAGTTCTTAATATAGTACGCTCTTGTGAAAAAGAGGTGATTAAAATAGAATCTTTAATAGAAGAATTAAATAAATCCACAGTCTTACTTGAGACGGAAAAAAAGGATTTAATGGAGATTTATAATTCTTTGACAGTAGATTTAAAGACGGTTGAACTTAAAATTGAAAATGATGTTAACCTTAAATTAATCAAATGCTTTGAAAAATTAACTACTCTAAATGAAGAGAAGAACCTACTATACAGAGGTAAAATTCAATACGATAATATCAATCAATTGAATGTGCTGAAAGAAACAATTTCAAGTAGCATAACAAAAAAAACAAACTCATTTAGTAATCTTTCAACTGCATTAATGCAACCTATAAGTGATAGAATCCAAGATATATTAGAGGCTTGCAAGTATGATAATTTAGGGAAAGTGTCATTTAGTGATAATGATAAGACTCTTGATTTTGTTTTAGGAGGAAAGGAAAGAAATCTATCAGGAAAAGGGAAGAGGGCTATTAGTTATGCTGCATTTGTTTTGTCGCTTGCTGAATATTCCTTAACCCGAGGATATTACCTTGGTGTTCCAATAATTGATTCTCCATTAGTCACATACTCTAAACCAGACCCTGACGAAAACGATGAAGGCATTTCTCCTGATATTGCTATGAATTTTTATAGGTATTGTGCAAACATTTCCTCTTGTAAACAGATAATAATAATAGAGAATAGTCCGCCTCCTTCAGATATAGAAACAAAGATAAATCACATAATATTTACAGGGATAGAGGGTAAGGGAAGATTTGGTTTTATTCCAATCCCAACCAAAAATAGTTATTAAAACTTGCAATCATCTATAAAATCCTTATCAGGATTTTGCCCAAATTTTTGTTGGTACGTGGTTCAAGTTTGAACTGAGAGAGGACAGCCGTTTTGGTTGTCCTTTTGAATTTATTTAAAGTTGGTTAGGTCTTGACATTCATTTGTGAATTTTTATGATGCTTTTTCACAAAAATAAAAATTCACGTTATGGCAGAATGGAAAAGAAAACCACAAGAAAATCAAGGCAATTACCAATTTGGAGGGCGGTTTATTGTTACGGCAGAAGTTGGTAAAGAGCTTACAAAAGTAGAAATCATAGGTATTTACTATGATGTACTAAAATTTGTTGAAGAGCAGGGCAGTATTGATTATTTACAAGTCTATACCGATGAAAAAGGACGAAAGTTATTTTTCATCGACCAGCTCGACAAAGCTATGATTGAGAGCAGAGACCATGATGCAGAAGATAACTATTGCACCTTATTATTTGCACATGAGTATTAGATTGCATGGTTCATGCGACTACACAAACCTACCTAAATTATTAGGGTAGGTTTTTACGAAAGCAGACTTGAAACCTATATACATATATCTATCATAACAAAGCCCATCATTTGGGTGATGGGCTTTTTATTTCGTAAAGCCTATGGTTAAGATGAATGAAATTATCCAACTCCTTTTGGTTCTTGTATTAATCGAAAGATTAGACAGATTCAACAGGTAAACAAAAACCCCTATTAAGAGTAGGGGTTTTTAATGGGCTTTTATTTCTTGCCTATTAATGATAGAAATATCCAACAAGTTCAATTATGGGATTGAACTTAATATTAGTATAACGGAAACTAAATTATTTGCAAGTATTTTTTTTAAATATGTCAACCAAAAAAGATTATGTTTATATTTTTATCAAATCATAGACGGTCGTTTATGATTATGAAATAATACATTGATTTACTATTTTTGATGGTTATAACTTTATGATATACTCAAATTTATGTAATCACAAGCAACACATGAAACAATACATTGCATACCTCAGAGTCAGCACCAAAGGACAAGAACGCTCAGGGCTTGGGTTACAAGCTCAAAGGGCAATCATTGAACACTACGCAAAAATTGAAGGAGCTGAAATAGTAAAAGAATATCTTGAGTCGGAAAGCGGAAAAAATATTGAGAACCGCCCGAAGCTCCAACAAGCTATCAACGACTGCATGAAAAATAATTACATTCTTGTAGTTGCAAAACTCGATAGATTAAGCCGTGATGTGGAGCATATTTTTAAAATTCAAAAAAGGTTAGGCGACAATTTCAAAAGTTGCGACCTACCAACAACCGATGCTCTCACTCTTTCAATCTTTGCAGGATTAGCACAAAGAGAAAGGGAAATAATCAGTATTAGAACAAAAGTAGCATTGCAAGCAAAGAAAGCTCAGGGAGCAGTACTTGGAAAGCCCGAACACCTCACACAAGAAGCAAGATTGAAAGGAGTTGAAGCTATCAAAGCCAAAGCGAGGGCAAATACTCATAATAGAGTAGCTACCGCATTGATAGAAAAATGCAAGAAAGAAAAGAAAACGCTACAAGCAATAGCGGACGAACTCAACCAACATGGATTCAAGACCAGTCAGGGAAAGCAGTTTAATCCAATCTCAGTAAGCAGACTATCAAGACGTGTAGTTTAGTCGGCTATGCGGCTGCATAAATTACTCAGGTGCAGGTATGAGATAACCACAAATCATATACTCCATATTCCCATAAATACAGGAATATGGGTTTATGGGAATGGGTAATTTTAGCATATTATGATATTTATTTCTAAATTTAAAAGCCCAATTAGGGCTTTTTATTTTTTTCTATTTAAAATGATTTCGCAGAAAATTTCTCAATTTCTTAAACAAGTTGCCATTGAGCATTATTCAAGTGTTGGTCATACATTTGATGAAGAAAACGAGACTATTGTGTTTAGTTTTTTGTATTATCCTGATGATTATCTGGTTTTTACTCCCGACTATCCAAAGTGACGAATCCCATTAAATTATTACGTCACCCGAATAACCAAAGGTAAGTTGATTAAAAGATGACCTTATTGAAAAGAAATTACATGGATGAAAATCGTTTTTGAGTTTTTAGAAAAAGAAATGAAAGGGTGCTTGTAGCTGTCAAAAGGGTGCAAGCCCTTTTTTTATGTAATCACATAGACTAAATTTCGCTCGTCCGCCCCCGTTAGAAAATAAAAAACGGCTCAGAACCAAACAGCTAATATATTTATGCACTATATTAGTATTGCGGTTTTGTGCCGTTTTTTATTTTTCTTTTTTTCTTATTATGAGAAAACACAAATTTTTGACTCAGGACATTCTAAGTCAGTTTCGTAAAATCTGAGACCAATCAGATGTTTCCGACCCTATCATTGTTTCCAAGTATTTTGACCCTTGTTCCCAGCGAACACGGTTTGCTACTGAATACGATGAAGAGAACAGGATATTTTTTTGATACGTCCAATGAATCGAAGCCGAACGATGAACTTTTAGTTTGGATGAACTTGAATCTTATAAGTGACCTCTTAGAATTGGAATTGAAAGAGATGCACACTTTAAACCGTGTCGCTTTTCAGAGCTTAAAAGAATGGGTTTGTAACTACCTAAAAGGGGAGGTACAAGCCCCCTTTTAATTTACAAGAGAATCATATTTAAAGCTACAATACTTTCAAGACTAATTTTGCCCCACCCTCAAAAAAGAAAAACCACGCATTTACGTGGTTTCCTGCCTGTCTCTTTTACTTGATTTTCATGTGAATTATCGTATTACTTTTTTCAGTTCTTAGGTCTTATTGCATTTGCAAATTGTACCAAAAGGAACAACAAAATAAGTACGTTAAGTAATTCATCAACTGTTTTAATCATTTGTAATTTTAAGAAGTAAAGCACTCAAAATTACAAAAAAACAAAAACGCAACTGCCTGTTTGCGTTTTTTATATTTCAATAATTAGAACTCACGACACATAGCTCAACTTCAACCAAAAAACATCAAACAATTTTCAGTTTGACGTTTTTTCGTAAATTTAAGGGCGGTTTGGATTTTCGCTACCTTAACGCTATTTATTTACATCTTAATACTACTAATGAGACTATTAAATGCAAGTCTTTTATCTATGTTCAAGAAAGTGTGACCACAGGCAGGTAAACGAAACCCTCTTATTATTTGTAAGTTCAACGACCCAACAACTTGTTGGTCTCGATATGTAACTGAATATAACGAGAAAACAGGATTATGTTATGGCTATGTTTCAGGCGATTACTCAGAACGAAAGTATTTTTGATTGAAAGAACTTGAAAGTATCAATTGGAAATTTTCTAAGACGTGAAGAATTGAAAGGGATGAATTTTTTAAACCGTGTAATTACTCCGCTTTGTTCGGACAGCAAAAAAGTGATAGCCGTTTTATTTTGGGAAGCTATATTTTAAATGTCGTAACTGTATTAATTCTTATTATTCAAACAATCAATTACAATCAGCAATAATCATTAGATAACGCTAACGTAATAGTTGTTGAAAATATAATTATCAGTCAGATATTATAATTTACTTCATAAATAAACCATATCCTTTTAGCCCCGTCAAAAGCGGGGTTTTTACTTAAAACCAAAAAAAGAATTCCTTTCAATTCTTCACGTCTATAAATATTATTTATAGAGATTTGAATTTTGAAATACACCATAAACTACTGATATTTAGCATATTATTTGCGAAATATAATCTTTATTAACAGATATAAAAAAGGATATATAAAAAGATATATAAACAGATGAGTCCAGTTGAAAGAGCTAAGCAAGAGATAAACAGATTATTCAATATTAATCAGGGTGGAGATTCATTTGAATTGGGATTAACTCGCCTTTGTGACAGCACACAGGCAACCGATATTTTTATGAGATATTGGACAAGTCATTACTCCGAAATTGCCTATCAATATAATTTAACTGATGAATCAGAGAAAAGACTTTTAGCACTCAAACGGTTTGTTACTTATTCAGAATTTGAAGCATTATTTGAAACCAATGAAAAATACGAAGGAAAACCTATTTTTACATTATTAGGTATTACAAATTCAATAGAGCATTCAAGATTTATCAATAGGTACGAACATAGCCGTAACGGATATTTTAGACTCATGCAACAGTATAAAAAGGAGCTTTCAGAGTTCTTTATGGACAGACCTTTTGTACCTAAAATATCAACAAGCGATAGAGAAAAACACACTTACATAGTGGGAAGTGCAGGAAGTGGTAAGAGTGAAATAATGAAAAAAATGATTTGGGAAGCTATCCAAAAAAATGACTCCGCAGTTGTTGTAATTGACCCCAAAGGAGATTTAGCGGAGCAGGTAGCAAGATTTAAAGAGTTTTCAACGCCAGCAGGACGTGATAGATTAGTATATTTAAATCCAACTGCATTTGTTGGATATTCACCCATAATAAACCCTTTGGAGCTTCATAATGTACCATCGGACAGACAGGAGCAGTTTATTGATAGAGCGACCGAAGAAATAGGCGGAACTTTACAAAATATTCTCAATGAAATTGAGGGCGGTTTTTCATTACAGATGATACGCATTTTAGATGCTTGTATCAATACATTAATGCGACATAAAAACATGGATTTGATTGATATTTCACGCTTTGTGATTGATAGATTAAACGATGATTTAATACAACTTGGAGTACAAAATAATAATTTCATTCACCGAAGGCTTTTTGAGAGTCAATACAAATCTGAAAAAGGTGGAGAGTTTCAAAGCAGTAAAAATGGTATTATGTACCGTATAGATTCACTTTTAAGTTCCTCAATATTTAGAAGCCTAACAACAGGTAAAAGTACCGTGAAGCTGAAAGAACTAATCGACCAAAAAAAGGTAATTATATTTTCACTCCAAAAAGGACAAATGGGAGAGAAGACAGCAAGTTACTTTGGTAAATTGGTTACAACAATGATTCAACTCATTGCACAGCAGAGAAGTGATTTACCCCAAAACCAACGAACAAAGACACATCTTTTTATTGATGAGTTCCAAAACTATACAACAAAAAGTATTGAAACAGTTTTAACAGAAGCACGAGCGTATAAGCTATTTTTGACCGTTGCCCAGCAATTGGTTGGGCAGAAAATGGACGGAGAGTTTTTAAACATCGTCATGGGGAACACCAATCTTAAAGTTATGGCAAGAAGCACTCACGAGAATTGGAGTAAAATGAGTGAACAGTTTAATATCCCTACTACTACATTAGCAGATTTAAAACAATATCATTATTTTGTAAAAATTGGCTCAGGAGCAGCGTTTGAGATTAAAGGTGATAATCGACTAATTGATAATAGTAATCAGATGAGTTTGAGCCAATGGGAGCAAGTAAAAAGGGAACAAATACTAAAATATTATGAACCATTAGACAAAGCTACTCAAGAGAAAATAGCATTTGAAAGACAGCTCATTGATACTATTAACAGAAATAAGGAAACGCCAGAGCAGGAGCGTGAGCGATTAATCCAAGAGCAAGTCCAAAAAGAGTTCGAGCGTGATTTGATAAAAGAGCTTGTAAAAAAGCGTAAAGCTGAAATGAAGGTAGAAGATGAAGTAATGGTAGAGCAACAGGTCAAAGAAGTTAAACAGGCACAAAAACAAACATCACAGCAAGCACAAAAAGCACCACAACAAACCAATACAAAAACAGATTACAAGGATAGAAACAAAGGGAAAAGCCCCCACGATTCACCCCAATACGATTTCTGATTATGATACAGATTACTGCTACCCAAGAAAATATTTTACGTCAATTAGCACGATATAAGTTTCTGACAATTAGTCAAATTGCAAGTTTAGGAACAGCACATAAAGACTATGTTCAAAAGTCACTTTTGATATTACGACAAGAACCGCTTGAATTAGTCGGAGTATCGCAGTATGGAGGAGTATATAAAAAAGGAGAAGGAAGAGCCGAAAATATGTATTATTTGACACTCAAAGGGGCTAAATTCTTAGTTGAGCATACGCAGGGATTAGATATAGAACAAGTCCATTACCCAAAAAGTATTGGAGTAGAATTTAGAAATGACTACCAGCACCGAATTTATACCGTAAACGTTCAAATTTCATTTGAGAAGTGGATAGAACAGAATGGATTTAAAAGTTTATTCTTTCACTCATATTTTCATAAAAACGGAAGTATGAAAGGCAATGACAGCCAACCACTCAAGAGTATTACAAAAATTAATATTACGGAACGATACTTTATTGAACCTGATGCAATTTTCATGTATGATACCCCAACAAAACGGCAATTAATGATTTGTGAAGTATCAAATGGGAAAGATACCAAACGGGTAGTTGAACAACTAAAAACAATCGCTGATGCAATCGGAAAAGGCGTAGTTACTGACCACTACAAACAAGAGTACAACTACACCAAAAACCCACGTGTTTTATGTGTAATTGAAACAGAGAACTTATTAAAATTAGTCTTAAAAAAAATGAATCAAGACCCATATTTTGCCCCTGAGTGGAATCAGAAAGCATTTTTTTTCAAGGTTGTCACCGAAATTAAGGACAAAGATTTTGGCTTTAATTGGCAGAATATGAAAGGGGTTTTATGTGATTTGAAAGAATTATGAGCTACCAAGCATCATTCAAATCATTATGAATAGAATTCAAATTGTTATCAATATCATTTAAAATTCTATTTTTTCTTTTTTCTGCTTCCATGGAGTCCAATGTTTTAAGTCTGTTTAAGTCGATTTCTGCATTAGTTTTTAGAGTTTCAAGTCTCCCTAAAATAGCTTTTTCGTAGAAATCGCTTTTTGTTGTTGCTATTGTGGCATACTGAGCTATTCTGAAATTTATAGATTCAAGACCTTTTATAGCAACTTTCGCATCAATTTTATAACGCTTGACATCAAGTTTTTTATCTTTATGTTCGTACTTTCTATCTGCTTTATATTTTTCAAGTTGAAACTCATTTGAGATAGTTTCTCTTTCTTTTTGTATTCTTAACATATCTAATCTAAGTTGTATCATTGTTTGACTCTCCCTAAACTCTCTTTCCCTCTCAGCTTCTCTTTCCCTAAACTCTCTTTCCCTCTGAGCTTCTCTGATTTGATGCTCTCTTAATTTTATATCTAATAAGCGATTTGCTTCTTTAAACGGTTTTTCGTCATAATATTCTTGGTCACTTCTCTCATCAAGAATTCTTCTTCTTTGACTTTGATAACGATTTTCTTCCGCAATAGAAGAAGATTCGCTAAATTTGTCACTAAAATATATAGCTACAATTAAAGCTATAAGACCAAAAACTATGAATATTCCCATTTCTTCAAAAATTTATTTATGAGCGAATTTATAGAAAAAAACCGTGCAACCATTATTGGTATTGCAATTTTTTTAATTCTGTCTATTTTGTATTCTAAGTATCAAGACTATCAGGCACAAAGCGAATATGAAGAAATGGAAAGAGTCGAAGCTGAGAATAACTTAAAATCTCAAAGAGAGCAAGCCCAAATTGAAGCACAAAAAAAAGTACAAGAATCTTTAGAATTACAAAAAGTTGAAGAAGAAAAACGTAAATCATATATTCAAAAAAAACATGATTTAGTATCTACATATCAAGAAATTAGATATTTTTTTAATAGTTTCAAAGTGGATTCATTAAACTTTGTTCAACAAGGTAAATACCAATATTACCTATTTGATGTTTATTTAAGTTATAATAAAGCTGAGCAAAAGACTATTTTTAGTTGTAAGAGTAGTAAAGGTCTATGTATAAAATATACCTCCGAGAGTAGCGGAGACGATTTTCTCAACTATTCTTCCACAGAAAAAACAACTGACCAATTTTGGTACACAAATCAAACTATCACTGAGTTCGAGAAAGCAAAATCAGCCTTTGAAAAATACAAATCACTGGTCAACGAAATTAAAGAAATAGAGTCTGAAAATTCAGCACTTTAATAAATATTAAAGCATTAAGCCCCAAGAAATTCAAGGGGCTTTCTTAATTAAGGTAATAATTTCTTCTCTATAAGAAGAAATATTGCCATGATTAAAGCACCAATTGGTAATAACATTTCTCTGTCTATTGAATCTTTTAATATGAGATTCAAGACAAATAAAACAACAATTACAATTAGCGTTTTGAACGCAATTTTAAGTCTCCGATTCATTTTAGTAAAATTTAAGGTTCGTGAAAAATCTGCCTTAATATTTTACTGGTTTCTTCATATTTAGCAAATCAATACACCCATAAATACAGTAATATGGGTTTATGGGATTACATAAACACCATATTATCAAAGGTTTATATTGATTTATTCAATCAAAACCTTATTCATGCGACCCAAACAAAAATAAAATTCGCATGAGTAAAGAATCAAACGCAACCCTCAAAGGGAGGTCGGCATCCCTTGAAAATCTACTTTTTGGAGTAGAACAAATACAGTTAGATGATAACCGTGAGATACTCACAGATTATCAATTTTCGAGTCAATACAGCTCTGCCATCTACTGCCCCTCCATGAACAAAGTTTTACACATGGCAGGTAGCAAGTATCAGTTAGTAACCAACGAACAGCTCATTATGCCTATCCATGATAAACTCAATTCAATATTGGGTTCAACAGGGTTTAGGGTGCAATGTACCAACGAAGACGACCGCAGATTTTCAGCTCAATTTATTTTGACTGATAAGGTCATACAAGTTGCTGATAAGGATGCTTTAAATGCAATGATTGAAGTTCAAAACTCTTATGATGGAAGTTTACAGCACTCAATTGCATTATCGTTTTACCGTCAGGTTTGTACTAATGGTATGATGGCATGGAAAAAAGACACGCAAATTGCCCAACGGCACGACAAAGATTTTCTTTTCAACTTAGATGCAATCCTAACTCGTTTAGATGCACTTGATGTGCAGTTGCAGGAGTTCCGCAAACTCACAGAAAGGCAAGTAACCAGTAAGGAAATGGAGCAGATTATGGATAAGCTCAAGGAGTTTAAAAACCATGATGCTTTTCCAAAAAAGATTATTCAAGAAGTACCGCTCAAGGTCTATCAGGAAGCCGAAGAATTAAGCACCACTCCAAACGCATGGTTGCTTTACAATGGATTCAATTATTTCTTAAACCACGACCAGCGTATAGGCTTAGGTATGGACTCCAAAGAAAGAATTGATAGGAATGTTTTAAAGGTAATTCAAAAGGAACTCGCATTAAATTAATGACTGTATTCAGTCGCACAATCCATGTAGCTGCACCAGGTATGCAACTGCATGGATTCTTTTTTTTGATACAATTTGCACTTGCAAATACTATGTAAACCCATAAAACCATATTCCTGTATTTATGGGAATATTGTTTTGTGGGTTTATGGGTTTTATGTATCTTTGTAAAAAGCATTCAGAAATGGGACTATTTGACTCAATTAGTACACGACCGAACATTTTTTTAGATGTATATATCCAATCCGTAAAGATTGGTTCAAAAATTCGCTTAAAGCCAATCGAAGGGCAAAGCGTAATAAGTAGTTTTGTCGAGTGTTCTAAAACGCTCAGGGCAAAATATCCAGTCGGAACAATCTTTAAAGTTGATTGTCGTTTGGTGCATCCATCCAACCGTAAACCTTATTTGATGGTATTGAATCGTAAAGAAATGAAACAAGCCCTTGAATTTTTCGAGCATAACCGCAGACTATCAATAAATCAAGTATCTAATTATTAACAATACAGATGAAAATTATCACAGTAGCCCATCAAAAAGGAGGAGTTGGTAAGACTACCCTATCTTTGAATCTTGCTTATTGCTTTTCACAAGGTGCAAAAGTAGCCGTAATTGATATTGACCCACAAGGTAGTATCTCAGGACTCAAAGATATTCTTGCTAAACAAGGAATTGATTTGATACAGCCTAAAGAAATGGAGCAAGCAAAAAGCAAATATGATATTGCAATTATTGATACTCCCCCATATTTGACTACTGCACTTCCTGAGTTTTTCGGCTATTCTGATTTTGTGTTAGTGCCAACAAAAGCAAGCATCTTGGATATTATGGCAATTAGTGCAACAATTGAACTATTAAAAAAGGCACAGAGCCAACGACCACATCTTAAAAGTGGTATCGTGGTAAACATGGTTAAAAGTCGCACCAGTATAACCGAAGATATGAAAGAGGTATTGCAACAATACGATTTTCCAATGTTGGAAGCGATGGTAAGCGATAGAGTAAGCTATACACGCTCCCCCATCTCAGGAGGTGTATTTGAAACAGATGATGAAAAGGCAAAAGATGAGATTATAAGCCTTGCAAAAGAGATTATTACTATGATGAATAACTAATTTAATTATTACAATACAACTATGGGAAAAGAGAAAAAAGACCACAAAGGCATAGCAAGTGACATGGTGAAGAACTTAATTAATCAACCATCAAAGACTCCCTTACAAACTACAAAAGATAACGTTGTAAAGCCTGTTGAAGAGAAAGTAAGTGTTGATAAAATGACCGTTGATATTGAAAGCACGTTATTACATGACGTAAGAATTTATGCAGCTCAAAACAAATTAAAGCTAAGACCTGTATTTGAAAAGGCACTTGAAGAGTACCTTGAAAATCATGGGTACATGAGAGAAAAGAAAAGTCAATAAGCTATGTATTCACATAAAATGATTGACTACATAGAATATGGGTTTATGGGTTTATGGGAAACCGTATTTATTGTTTTATGGGAGAACATGAATACATATACTATTGAATTTTCATAAAAGGAATTATCCTTTTATTGATAGTCTAATGTTTAATTAAAAAAAGGTATCCCGATACCTTTTGTTTTACCCTCTATTTTTACGAATGTCGATTGGTGAGAAGATGGTGAGATTAATGTATAAGCTGACTAAAACGTGTGACCCCCACACCCCCGAAAGTTTATTTTTAGGTAGTACAAGATTGTGTGATATTCCACAGTTAGTAGATGAATTCATGAGTTTATGGCATATCGAATATGATAAAAAAATGAAGTGGTTTTGGGTGTTTCGCTGATTGGTTGAATGGTTATTTATAAGATATAGATTTGTTAAGTTCTCCGAATTTCAAGAAATATTTAAAGGGACTCATACCCAATGAATCCATAAAGAAGGTTATAGTAAATCACTTGATGATTTGCTAATACGTCACCCGATATACAGACTTGCATGAATCAAAAACGAAGTTTCAAGACAACAATTCATTATGAATTACAAAGAAG
Organism: Flectobacillus major DSM 103; assembly: GCF_000427405.1. Taxonomy (NCBI): domain Bacteria; kingdom Pseudomonadati; phylum Bacteroidota; class Cytophagia; order Cytophagales; family Flectobacillaceae; genus Flectobacillus; species Flectobacillus major. The sequence continues at coordinate 3,188 of NZ_ATXY01000002.1, read as the reverse complement.
ATGATTTGAAAAGTTACTTTGAATTTATGAGAAAGAAGAATAAAAAACTATATTCAATATTTCATAATTGGCATAAAGTAGCAGTCCCTAAGCAGTTTAGAATTCACTCACGAATAACAGGAACGCCATGAAGTGGAAAAAGTGAACTGATGAAATCCATGATATTGCAAGATATGAGGCAAAATTTAAAAAAAGACTGTTCTATTATCGTTATTGACCCAAACGGAGATTTTACCAAAGAAATAGCACAGTTTAAAGAGAATACCGAGCAGGTAATGAAGTGAAAACTTACTTACATTGACTTGGATTTATTCAAGGGCGAGTACACGCCAGTAATCAACCCTTTTCAGCTTCATGACAACGCCAATAAAGACAGAGAAATAGACCTAACTAATCAGCAAATTGCAAAAGCGTTAGAGGAAATTTGTGATTCTTTCGGACAACCCCTAACAAGTCAAATGCAAACAATACTCTATAACTGTACAAGTGTGTTACTTGATAAAGAATGAAGCAGTTTGTGGGACTTACAAACGATGATTACCCCCACAAAAGACAATATTCAAGCGGAGCAACTAATCGAGGCTTGAAGGAATAGCACCAACCCAGCTACAAGGAGTTTCTTTAGAGATGTTTGGTGAAACATTGCATCATTCAAAGACTCAAAGGCTTGAATCTACACCAAGACCCAAAGGCTTTTAAATATGCCTTCATTCTCAAATATGGTCACTGGTGAAAGTACAATCAATCTCAAAGATGCTATTGATTCAAATATGCTCATACTATTCAATCTTGCAGTAGGAAATTTAGGCGACCAAGCACCTCTCTTTATTGGAAAAATCATTATTTCACTACTTCAAAGTATATCATTTCAAAGAGCAGGACTTGAGAAAGACGAAAGAAAGCCTGTTTACTTATACATTGATGAGTTCCAAGATTTTGTTTCTCCCTCAATGATTAGGATTCTTACACAGGGAAGAAAATATAAAATGTACCTCACAATCGCTAATCAATTTGTAGGGCAATGAATGGACTGAGAAGAACAGGACGCTATTTTATGAACTACCAAGATAAAAATTATTGGTGCAAATTCTCACAAGTCTCATACAATCCTCAGTAGGGAAACAGACGCAGAGCTTGAAATATTAAAAAAGCTACAAATTGGGCAATTCATGGTCAAAATAGGTGAATGAGAACCATTTGTATTACATAGTCCCACCGAGAGCTTGGATAATAAAAACTCCATGACTGATGAACAGCGAAACGCCATATTAAAAAAGCAAAAGGATAAATATTACAGAAAGAAACCAATTAATACTATTTTAGAGCAAATGATTTATAGAGAAAATAACCCCTATGAATCATTGCTTGACACTCCCCCAACAGATGAGAGCGTAAAACAAGCATTCAGCCGAGAGCCACCACAGGAAAAGCCCGATTTGGGCGTTAGATTTAGCGAAGACATCTTGACCCATGAAATGGAATACTAAACAAAACGATAGAGCCAGTATCTTGATAATTACAGGGATGCAGGGAAAGATTTTAAAAGAACTTGCCACTTACAAGTTTCTTACGGTTTCACAATTCGTAAAACTGAAAGTATGAGTAAAAAACAGGGTTTACGAGAACTTGCAAAAACTCCGTAACGCATGATATATAAAATATGTACCATTGAAGTATTGAATACTACTTGAAAGAACCCATTACTTAACTCCTAAAGGAGCAAATCTTTTAGTAACCAATACGCCCAATTCTCATCTTGACCATATTAGATACCCAAAAAGTAGCACTACCCTATTCACAAGTGATTATTTTCATAGGCTCAGTAGTATCAATACACAAATTAGTTTTAACAGATGGTTGTGTGACCACAGTATGCAGCTAATTACATACGAGAACTACTTTGATGTTATAGGCAGTCGCAAGAAGCACTCAAGCCAACCAATGCACGCAGTTACAAGAATTGATTTTGGTAATGGTCATTTTCTCGACCCTGATTGAATCGGAATCTATGAAATTGAGTGAAAAACAAAAATCATGCACATTGAAACCTACAATTGAAAGAATACAGAAAGAGTCATTAAACAACTCAGAAAACATATTTACGTCATAAAACATGGATTGTCAGCCAGTAAGTACAATGTAGAAGCACCAACAAGGGTTTGTTGCACTTTCGAGAATGAAAACGAACTAAAAGCTGTTTTACAGAGATTAAAAAACGACCCCTATTTTCAATTTAAAAACATAGAACATTATTTTTTCTTTGGAATAGCCAACAAGGTACGAAATGATTTTGAATGAAGTTTTGTAAACCTAAACAATGAATGAATCAGAATGAGTAATCTAAGACCCATAAACCCATAAATACAGTTTTATGGGTTTAGCGTAATTAGCACAGCAAACAACGTGTGATGCACTCCATCTAACAAAAAACAAAAAATGAAGCTCACAGCAAAAACGCCCCAGTAACAAAGCCATGTTTCGGGGCATTTTTTATTACTACTCTATCAGTATTTAAACAATCCAAATACTAAAAATGAAAAACCATTAAGGGGGGGCGGGCGGAACAGGGGGGATAAAGGAAAAGAAAAAACCTTTTAAGAAGAGTTGCAAACCAACTATTTTTTGGTAAAAAACGTGAAGAATCTTTTTAAAATTAAAACTATTATTTTTAGTAACAACAACAGACAAAAACTGTTATTGTTGTTGTTACTTTTTTACAACAAATATGTAATACTTTCAGCCTTCGTAAAAGCTTTATTTTCAGCGGTTTAAGAGGGGTAATTATCACAAATAATACGTTTATTATCACAAAATATACGAAATATAAAAAGTAATTATCACAAAATATACGAATTACTATCACAAAATATACGAATTTATGTACCTAATTATCACAAAATATACGAATTTATGTACCTAATTATCACAAAATATACGAAATATAAAACTTATCCACAGTTTGACCTTTAAACAGCTACTTACTCCCCTTTTTAAGTAAGCTATTATCACAAAATATACGAAATATAAAAAGACTAACAAAAGTTAGATATACCAGCCATTTAAAGCTCATTACCATCAAATAATAGTCCCCATTTATCCATATTTGGCAAGTAATAAAGTGCAATTATCACACTTTATACAAGATTATACAATTATCACATATAAAAATAAATGTGATTATCACTTGT
>NZ_ATXY01000001.1 GCF_000427405.1 Flectobacillus major DSM 103 | reverse complement strand
CTGGCTACTTTTATACATTCGTTACTTTCTTCTCTATATAGTTTGTTAGTTTTTCATACTCTAATTTCTTGATGAAGTTTTCCATGTATTTAAAATCAGGGCGTCCATTTTCGTCTATTGGTAAAAGTATTTTTTCTCTCTTTATTCTTTGGTCGTTAATCTCTCGATTGAAACTATACTTTTCGCTTAATCTCTTTATTACACTTGCTATATAAAGATAGATGAATTCGTTAAAGTCATCGTTTTGAAGTTTTGTAACGTGGTCACTTGCCACAAACTCAAATGGTTGAAAGAACGTAGCGCCAACACTTCCACTATTTGCTATCGTTAGACAGTTTTTAAATATTCTTACGTTCTCACTGTTGCTTACAAAACCATCAATACCGTTATTCATTGCTGATGAAGATACATACGGCATTTTTCCTTTTTTATGGTCAAGTTTTTTAAGACGTTTACCTCTTTGGACTTTGGTAAATATCTCTTTCAAATAAAATTCACCGTAGGCTTTTTTATCTAAATCTTCTACTTCCTCAAAATCTTTTACTATCTCTAGTCTTTTACTATCAAACAAATATTCTTTACCTTGTAAAATCATGTTAAATTCAAAAGTAAGATAGTCTGCTATGGTCTTTTCAAATTCTTCCTTTGTAGGATTTTCATCATTAAAGAAGTAAAAAGAGTGTAACCATTCATCTTCTGGCTCTATAGTTGTATTTACGCAAAACATTGTTTCCGCTTCAATACGGTCAAACCATACATCAAGTAAATGCTGTCTTTTGTCTATGGCATCTATTGTTTCTACAAGTCCACGGTGTTTTTGAACTTCAAATCCGTCTTTCTCAAAGTTGATAAACTTTACTTTTTTTTCCTTATAATGTGGCACTCCTGCCGTAAATAATGCAATACAAGGGTTTGTCCCAACTCCATAAAAAGAATTACTATTGAGGGTTATAACTCCCTCTAAGGTATGATGCTTTAAAATATTTGCTTTAATAGCTTGCTCTTCTAATGTTTTTCCTGTCATTGAAGATTGCGGAACGATTACAATTACTTTTCCATCCTGTACTATAGAATTTAGTAAATGCTCTGTAAAATTTATCTCATATAAGCTAGGGTCGTTTTTACTCCCCATAGAATAAGGTGGATTCATCATCCCAACTGTACAACCTTTCTCTTGTAACTGAGAAGGGTTGCATTTCAAAAAGTCTTCTTGTTCGAGGTTGCTTTTTCCATCACCACGCAAAATCATATTTGTGGTTGAAATTGTAAACATATAAGGTTGTAATTCTAAACCATGCAACTGGTTTTTCCTAATTTTTCGCTGTGTTTCTGGGTTATCCGTTTTCTGTAACATATCGTGCATACCAGCAATAAGAAAACCTGCTGTACCACAACATGGGTCTAAAATAGAGTCTGTAACTTTTAGGTCTGCTAACTCACAAAATAATTCTGTAATATGTTTTGGCGTAAGCACAATACCTAATGATTGTCCGTCACCACCAGAATAGGACATAAATTCTCCATAAAATCTACCTAAATAATCTTCGGCAGAATGTATGTATTTAATATTTTTGTAGATGTTTTCGTATAAAAACTCTGTAAAATGCTTTAGTGGGCTTTTCTTTAAATTATCATTAACCTCGTTAATTACCTTGGTGTCTTTAATCACTAAAAACTGACTTAGTAATTTATCTTTTTTTACTTGGGGAGAAACATTAGCTCTCTTTAAGTTTTTCTCAATGGCTTCATAAATTTTTTCTCCATCGGTATTGGTTTGGTCTCCTACGAGACTTTCAATACTGAAACCTTTATGCTCCATTTCTCGCAATGCTAAAAGAATACCTGAAACTACAAGCGGCTTATCTTTATCTTGAATGCTTCCATAGTTCCTTAAATCTTCGTGTAGGGCTCTTGCATCCTTTAAGATTTCTTCGGTAGTTTTTTCTTCGGGTGTTTTTTCTTTAAGTATGCTTTTAGTATAGTATTCATCTATATTTTTTTCATTGAAAAGTGTGAAAGTTTCAACATCGTCAAGTTCTTTATACCCGCCTCTTTCGTCAATAAAAACAGGCGTTATTCTGTGGCGTTTTTCGTTACCTGACACTCCAAAAGCTATGATTTTTTTATAAGAAGTATTTTTAGCCAAATGTTTGCCATAGAATAAAGCACCATTTACTGCATAATTTTTTACGCTTGCAACTTGGGTGCAAATTACATTTTTCTCATTTCGCTTTGTGTGTAGTGAAACATCTGATTTATTCTCTATAATTAAAATAAAATCTTTAACTACTCCGCAGTACTCTGGAAAACCAACGTTTCCAGAACCTGCTTTTGATGCCGACTTTAGAGCGTTATTTATTTCCGTAATGTTGCTACCTTGTGGGTGTAAGTCTATATTTGCCTCTTTGAGCATTTCATAAACCCACAAATCTGTAAGCACTTCTTTTTTAGCCATTAATTTTTCTTTATTAGTTAAAGTATTGCTGTTTAATCCATTTTTAGCGGCTTGCTTCATCGCTGCGGTTCTGACCACTTGTAAAACTCTTTACTGGTAATAACAGTCATATCGCCTTTCTATTATAGCTCTAAACCCTAATGATATGGTGTATTAAAAAAAATAAAAGTGCAAAATACGGCGATTTTTTAAGATTTGCATTACCAATAGATAATATGGTATTCAACCTTTAAATAAATTAAAAAGGTGTTCTATGCAAGATATGGTCGCAGCTATCAATCAACTTTCGTACCGTCACAGTACTTCAAAGATATATTCTGATTTCGTTGAAGTATCAGCGATTGCTTTTAGCAATACCGTTGATAAAAAGCACTTTGAGGAAAGAGAAAAACGCTATTTTGATATTATAAATCAATATACAAAAGAGGAGCTTAATATATTCCCTCAGCTCTTGGGTATGCTTGTAAAGCATTTAACCAATGCTCCCAAAGATGTATTAGGGGATATGTTCCATGAATTGGAATTACACAATGAACGAAAAGGGCAATTTTTCACCCCGTTTCCTCTTTGTCAGATGATGGCCAAATTGACAATAGGAGATAATCCGCAAAGTATAATCGACCAAAAAGGCTTTATAACGGTTTCTGAGCCGTCTTGCGGTACTGGGGCTATGGTCATAGCAGCCGCAACAGAATTACAGTCTCAGGGTATCAATTATCAGCAAAACCTCTATGTTTCGGCCACAGATTTAGATGTAACCTGTGTTCATGCTGCCTATGTTCAATTTTCGCTCCTGAATATCCCTGCAACGCTTATTCATGGCGACACACTAACCCTAAAGGAATATAGCCAATGGTACACCCCCGCCCATATATTAGGCTTCTGGGGGCAAAAAATAGAACGAAGTCAAAACCAAGAAATCTTGAAAGAATTTATATCAAACTCCCCTGCTCCAGAAGCTGCAAAACCAGAAATAAAGCCCAAAGACACCATTCCAGAACGGCCAAAAAATCAAAAGAACGTAGGAACTCAGCTTAATATATTTTAGAAATTCACCTTCTGTTTCTATTCCTTTCTCTGCTAAAATCTTTCATGTTTTCATTGGCCGCTTGCAGCCTTTTTTCAAAACTTGAAAGCTCTTTCCCTGTAGCATCTTGTTTATTCTCGGCTGCTTTTTCTACAACCTTAGCTTTCCCGCTTTCTTGACTATTTTCCCTAAATGCTTTTAACCGCTGCTCGAATTTCTCTTGTTTTGTCAGTTCTTTGGGTTTTTCCTGTTCTTGTTCTCGCAGTATATCTTGGAAATTTTCGGCCGCTTGTTCAGCTCGCTTTTTAGCCTTGTCTGTATTTTCTCTTTCAGCCGCATTTATAAGCCCTTCCCGTCTGGCTTTCTCGTTCTGTGTATTGCTCCGTTTTTCATGTCCTCCGATGGTCTGGGCGTTTGGTAATTCAACGCCTGCAAGTTTCTGGCGAACATCTTTTGTTTTGGCTTTATCAATTTGTCGGACTAAATCGCTTTTTAAGCCGTCAGGATGCACAAGGCAAAAGTCCCGTTTCCCTCCCTTCTCTGTGATATAATCTTTGCCTACTTGGTAGCCTTTTTCTTTCAGCTTATTTATAAACTCATGCCCTGTTTTCGCTTCATTGTAACACTGGGTGACTTCTTCTTTTATTTCTTTCGGGGTCAATGTTTTCGCATGGCCTAAAACTTTTTCTATCTCGTTCTGGGCTTCAAGGTGTTTATCATAATTCTTTGAATCTGTTATTAGTTTTCCGTCTCTCTCCCTCTGCCAAACTACGTGCATATGCTGCCGTTTTTGTCCGTCTTCACCTATTTTTTCATGGATGACAGAAACCCGATTTTGTCCTGTAAGCCCTAACTTTTCCTCGGTTATTTCAAGCGATTTTAACCAATCTTCACGGCTCATATTTTGCCCAATCTCTGGGTTTAGGCTCGCATGGTACAAGCCTAATTTCCCCTTGGTCAGCTCTGCTGCAAGGCTCATTTCCAAGATGGCTTTTTTAGGGTCTCGGCTGGTCGTGCCTTTCACCTCGAAAAGCTCAACCATTTCATTTTCTTTCTTGTAATTATCGAAAAGATATTTCCCCAATTGCCCGCCGTTCTGTCTGCTTTTTCCTTTAATAATCATGTCTCTTTATCGGTTAATGTCTGGCGTAAACTATCCCCGATTTCTTCCAGTTGCTTTAGACCGTAGGCGATAATCGCCATGTCCTGCGGTCGTCCTCTGTTGACGCTTCGGGCAATCTGGTTGATGTTGCCGCCGATTTTTCCAAGCTCGCCCAGAATACGAATTAGCGTCTCCCGTTCGGGGGTCGCTTTTTTGCGTCTGGGGGTTTTGGACAAAATCACCTTGCGGCAATAATCCGAAAGGTCGAAACCTTCGGACAGCTCAAGCAATTTAGCATAGTCCTTTTCCGTCAAACGGAATCGGACGTAGTGGGTCAATTGCTCGGTCGGGGGTTTGCGTGGTCGTGCCATAGTATCTCTTAAAAAGCTGGTGGGGGTCAAGGGGGAGGGTGCAACGCTTCCCCCTTGCAAGGCGTGTGTGTTAGAAAAATCCGTAGGGTTTTTGTGACACAACACATGACTTGCGGAACCAAAAAAACAATTATCTCCTGATTCCTACTGCAAATATAATGCGTGCTATAATTAGTCATAAGTCGCTAAGCAGTTTAGTGGCAAAGAATTTTTCAAAAGGGATTTATCATGCTTGAAAATATTACTGAACAATTACAGATACTTAAAGAAATTATAGAGCTAATTCTTTGGTTTAGCCGTCTTCCTTTCATCAAATTTCTTTACAAAAAAACTTGCAAGTTTTTTAACCAGACGGTAAAATAAAAAAAGCCAGAGAAGGGCAAGACTCCTCTGGCTCAAATACAGGGCGGTTGCCGCCGTCCTGCATTTAATGCTCAACCGTCAGTTTAGACGATTTTAAGAACTGCAAGCAGTCCTAAAATCACTGCGATAATCGCTAAGTAATTAAGCATTGTATCACCTCCTTTCAATTTGATTGGTGGTGATGCTCTGCGTCTTACCCGCTCAAGGGCATCAAAAAAAATTGTAGCAAAGCGGGCAAAATTTGCAAGCCGTTTAAGGGATTATTTGTATTATTAAGTGAAAAATAAACCCCATGCAAAATGATACCTAAGCAAGAAAACTATCAAAAATTATCGGACGATTTTTTCGACGATTTAAAGCAATTATTCCGCTCTGAACCTGACCCGCAAAAGCCTATTTTAAGGGTAATATTTTTAGTCGGGTCGCTCCTGTGCATCACGTCTTTCGGGGCTTTGGCTGGATTCGCATTCGCCTATAAAAAGCTGAAGCTGAAGGAAAAAGGGGTTCACCCATTTTTGCATGATAAGCCGAGGATTGTATATGCTGCCATGATTGCGGGCGGCATTTTGTCTATCGTAGCTCCGCTATTGATTGCCATGTTTGGGGCATTATTTTTTGATGGATATAGTGAAACCTCTATGGCTGTTAAAGCTGCAACTACTTGGCTATTTGTAAACTTAATGGCTACGTTTATTATTTTTGGTTTTTTCAGAACGTGGCAAGTGTCAATTTTAAATTATCTCAATGAATTAAAGAGATACGGAACGGCAAGATTTGCGACCCGTGAGGAAACTAAACCATATCAAACACACTGGGGCGGGCTGTATATCGGGGATTATCATTATTACAATCAGGCGGGACACATTTTAACCGTAGCTGGCACAAGAGGGGGGAAAGGCGTTAATCTGATTGTTCCTAATCTGCTAAAAACTGGGATGTTTGAGGGGTCTTTTGTCGTGGTTGACCCAAAGGGGGAAATTGCAGCCGTGACGGCAAGGGCACAGGCTGGGAAAGGTCGGAAAGTCGTTATTTTGAATCCGTGGGATTTATTGGGGGAAAGGCTGGGAGCTGCTCAACAATACAATCCGCTGGACTTGCTGAAAATGGATTTAATGAATTTGTCCGATGATGTGCAGCTCATAGCGGAAACGATTGTTCCTTCCAATTCATCAGGCGATGACGACCACTTTAACAATCGGGCAAGGTCGATAATTTCGGGGCTGCTGCTGCACCTGGTCACAACAGATACAATCCAGGACGACGAGCGACACCTGGGCACGCTCTGGCACTGGCTCAGGCTCAGTTCTGAGGATTGGGATAATTTGCTTGTCAGCATGTCAAAAAATCAAAATGAAAATGCGGGCGATATGGTTGAGGCTGCGGCTCTTGAGATTTTGGCGTTAATGGAAAAAGGGGAAAAAGAATATACTTCTGTCATGTCAACGGCTCAAAAATGGACGGATTTTTTAAAATCGCCCGCTCTTAGAAATTCGCTGAAATCGACCAAAGACTTTAAATCATCAGATTTGACCGACGGGAACACAACGGTTTATATCATCATTCCTGCGGATAGGCTAAAAACCCATTTCCAGTGGCTTAGGCTGTTGGTTTCGTCGTTGATGCGTTCCGTTGTCAGGAATCCAAATAAAGACGTTTGCTTCCTGCTCGATGAATTTTACGCTCTGGGCTATCTGTCAGAAATTGAGGTGGCTTTGGGAAGCTATGCGGGTTACGGGGTGCATATCTGGGCGATACTCCAGAATCTTGTCCAGCTTAATGACCAGTACGGGAATAATTGGGAAAATTTTATCTCCAGTTGTGCGGTGAAACATTTTTTCAATATCTCGGATAATTTCACCGCTGAATATGTGTCAAAGATGTTTGGTGAGCTGTCCTATCCCGTTTACGGAGCTATCGGAACAGAAACGGGGGTAACTGCTCGCCCACTGGTCAATATTGACGAATTAAGGCGGCTTTCATCAAATACGATTTTTACAATCGTGGATAATTTGCATCCCGCAAAGTTTGACAAAGTGCCATATTTCACGATGCCAGAATTTGAAGAGGGGAGGGATTACGATAAAAACCCTTATATCAACCGCAAAAAGTTTTCTTCAAAATAGAATAATTAGCTCCTTTAAACTAACCGTTTTATACAGCAAACGGTTAGTTTAAATCTTGTGCTTTAAATATTGGCTAAACTCAGGACTAAATTTGGCCAATAGTTCATCTGGTTTATTCTTCTTCGCTTGTAAGGCCTCGTTTAGGTCTTTATATCCCTCGTAATAATGCCACCCTGTAAGCACGTCTCTATCAGTTAATTCTAAAAATTTTCTCGATGCTTCTTGTCCTGCTTCGTCAAGCTGAGTAAATAAAATCAATGGTGAAAAGTGGGTTTCACTTTGTTTTATTGCTTCAAGCCCTCTATTGGCCAATGTCGCACCATTTAGAATAAGATAGTTTGCATTGCTTGAGTTCGTCTTTTTGAAAACAGTCAAATAAGAAACGAAATCTAAAAAGCTCTCAAAAACATAGGTTTTTGTAGGCTTTGGCTCACCCTCTACCGATTTAGCGGAATAAAAAGTTAAATCTTTTTTGCCAATACAGGCTTTAAATCCAGTGTTTCCAAATTTCGCCCGAACTTCAAAACCTCCTGAATTATTGCGAAAGCCTACGCCAAACCATTTTTTTTCTGGCTGCCTTGAAGGTGAAAACCCAATAGTTGACAGATAAGGTGCCGCAATTTCTGGGTCAATTCCTCTATCAACCAAATACTGTGCAAGTGGTGTGTATTTACGGAAACGGTTAGACGTTTGCCATATTTCAAATGGTTTTTCAAAATTCAAAATATGACCCGTAGGCTGTTCTTCGGCTTCTGGCTTTTTAAATACCCTTTCCTGCCTGTTTTCCGCCCGCTGAGTGGCTTGTTTTGGTGTATTAGCTACCAACCTACCAGAAAACGCCCGAAGCTCACGCAAAGCCCCTGAAACGTCTTTTTCAGGTAATTTATAATATCGCAAAGCAAAATCAATAATATTCCCGCCATTGGTCAATCCATCCCCAAAATCAAACCAAGCTGTACGGCTTGACGATAACTTGAAACTGGGTGTGTCATCATCCCTGAATGGTGAATTATACCATAATTCACCATTCACCTCTTTTGCGGGTTCATAGCCTAACCAGCTCAAAAGTTCGTCTAACGGTATTTGTTTTGCTTGGGCAATATTCATGTGATTTACTCGCTAAAAATCTTAGTACAAAACAGATAGAAAAAAAAGAAAATAATACAAACTAAATACTTAGTTTTCGCCCCCTATTTTAATTTTTCTAAGTCCATTTTACCTAATTATAAAAAAGGCTTGCTGTTGAAAAGAAAAAACGAGCATTTCCAAACACTTAGTTATTTTTTTCTTTTCAACAGTCTTTTTTTGCCAATAATAGGCTTTTTTTTATTAGTATATATTATTAGTTTCTCCTACCAAGTTACGGTACTTTTTCCTACCAAGTTACGGTTGATAACTCTAAATTCTCCTACCAAGTTACGGTTAATAACTTAAAAGTTATTAACGCTTTTCAACAGCCTGTGACCTATTTCGGTAATTCAAATTTATAGCTTGGGGCGATAGGGCTGGGGCTATTTCTGAACGTCCATCCGTTTTTGTTACATTCCATTTTTGCATCCTGATAAGCCAATTTAACAAGCTCTGCGGTTGCTCTCATTTTGGCCTTAAAATTATCCATTCGGTCTATTTCTCCCCCAAACATTTCTTTCATCGTCACCCATGAAAGGAAAAGCGGTTTATTAAGATGATGTAACCTGTATGCGAGAAAACAATAAAAATCTATTGCCCTTGCATTCCCTGACAAAATGCGAAGATGTTCAAGAGATAATGGTAAAGGGTGTTTTTGCAATTCATCCCAATAATCTAAACTTAGCGTAATATTTCTATCCCATAATAAAAGCTGATTGGGTTGGGTTCTTGGGAATAAATCAAAACCCTTTACAATAGCCATCTGGCCATGTGTTTGGCCGCCTGTTTCATTCATATAATCAACACTTATCAATGATGCGGAAAGACGGGCAAGTTGATTACGGGCTTGGTTAATTTGATTCCCCCCATCTGTAAGCCCCATTTTCAATAGAAATGTACTTAGGCTATTGGCGTTGATTTCTATTTTATTACTCCCCTGCTGCAATGCTAAAGCATTTATAACACTTAACAGTAAACGAGGTTTTGGGCCGAACGGTAGGCCCAGATATTCGTTTTTCTCGGTATTCCTGTTCCTGATTGGGAGTTGAGTTATAGACAGTTCATAATTACCGCTTTTGTGAACAAAACTTTCTGTCGGGTCTAATTTCAAATCCCTGCGGGGAAAAAAAACATGAGCTAATGCAGCAGGTAAATAAACCTGCTCTCTATCGTCTCTTTCAGTGTAAAAGCTCTCCATGATAAGTCTATGGCGGCTTTCAGCATATTTTGAGGGCTTATTGTCGTTGTCTTCGCTCATTTTTCAAACCTAATTTACAACTATTTTTGCAACCAATTATACAACCGTTTTCACAATCAATTTAGTTGCAAAATTGGTTGTGAACAGGCATTTAGCTCTGCTTCTCTATTCTATCTAATATAGCCTCTAACATAAATTCTTGCATTGATTGGCGGCCTCTTTTAGGCATTTTGCTTATAGCTTCCCTAATCTTAGCAAGCTCACTTTCGTAAATCCTGAGAGTAAAAGATTTCAATTTATCTTCTTCCTGAGCGGGTTCTGCTTTAGTGACAGTTGAACCTCCTTTATTTATCATTTCAACCATTGCCTTATCATCTATGTTCGATGATGCTGGAGGAAGGGCTAACTTTGCTTTTTTCTTTGTAATTGCCATATCATGTACCTATTCTAAATTACTTCTGTTTTTTGTTTTTCAGGGCTTTTTCAATTCCTTTCCAAAGCTCTTTAAATTCTGTGACTGCTTTCTCGTCTAAGGGTCTTAATTCAATAATCCCTAAACCCTCTGCTGCTGCATTTCCAAAAGCAATGCGATTTCCCAATGGGGTATCTAAGAATATAAGTTTGTCGGAACTTTTCAAAAGCTCTGCCGCATCGTCCTTATGGTTTCCTCTTGAATCCGCTTTATTGATAAATGTAAAAGACAGTAAAGAAGGATTAAAAGGAAGGACTTCATTTAAAAGGGCATTCACTTTGTTTAATGTCCAAATATCAAAAGAACGGGCGGCAAATGGGAACAGTGCAACATGAGACACTGTTAATGCTGAACGCTGATTGACGGTATCACGGCCACCAACATCTATGATAATATCATCATATTTCTCTGATAAACGCTTCACCTGACCGTTTAAATCACTTCCTGTTATTTTGACAGCGGTATAATCTAAAACCCCTTCTAAGGCTTGATTTCTGAATGCTGTAAAATCAGTTGCAGATTCTTGGTCATCTGCATCGACCAAAAGAACATCTCTCTTTTTGCTCGCAAGGAAAACTGCTAAATTCGTGGCAATGGTTGTTTTACCACTACCTCCCTTTATTCCGCCTATTGTGTAAATCATTTTGAATACTCCTTCTTTGAATTTGACTGTAAATATAAGTACTATATCACAACTATTTTTGCAACTGTTTTTAAAACTTATTTTACAACCGATTAAAGATGTAAATATGGTTGCGTGAATGATTGTTAAAACAGTTGTAAATGTAGCTTTAAGCTTATAAAAACAAAAGGGTTATAATGATTTTTAATTAAAATAATACCTTAACGTTTTTCTATTCGTTTTAGTAATCTGTGAACCGTTGAATTATGCCACTTGCCACCCATTCGAGCGGGCAATATTGAACGGTCATTAAGTTCGGCACAGATAGCCCTTTCAGTAGTATATCCTTCTGCTTTTAGCTGTTCAATAATTGGCCTCATCTGATTGGCAAATTCTTTGGCCGTGTGCTTATTTTGATGGCTCAAGACTTCTCGGCCATTCTTGCCTAAAATGACACCTCGCCTTTTTGCAGCCTGTAAAGCCTCCTTTATACGGGTGCTTATTTGTTCCCGCTCATACTGGGCAAAAGCTGCGGTAATGTGTAATACTAAATCGGTAGCGTGGGGATTATCCACTGCTACAAACTGAACCTTACTTTCCATGAGATTAGCAATAAAGGCCACGTTTCGGCCTAATCGGTCGAGCTTTGCGATTATCAAGACAGCCTTCAATCGCTTGCATTCATTCAGGGCTTTTAAAAGCTCTGGGCGGTTGTCCTTTCGTCCGCTCTCTACCTCTGTATGCTCGCTTATAACATGGTACTCATTGGCCGTTGTATAAACCCGTACCGCTTCTTTCTGGGCTTCGATACCTAAGCCGCTTTTTCCTTGCCGCTCTGTCGATACTCGATAATACGCTATGGCTTTTTTCATATCTGTAATTTGTATTCAATTGTTAAATCAACTATATTTGGGTAATAGGTGTAGAACTATTTACCAAATAACTCAGGCGATTTTCGCTTGAGTTATTTTTTTATACCCTTATTCGCTCACATATTAACAGATGTTTATATATGAGCAAAGAGAATAAAAAGAAAGCCCCAAAGGGTAGGGGCTTTATATCATTTTTACTTAT